>JBKCIQ010000178.1:0-4385 GCA_046302135.1 Bacteroidota bacterium
AAGAGGAATTTTATTCATGATTTTGTTTGTCGAGGCCATGCAATAGATATGTATGAATTTGCCTGGAAAAGCTCACGAAAAGTAAATCCGATGCCATTTTACAATTTTATTTTTTCTCAGGCATCTAAAATTATTTCTATTTCGGAGCATGGTGCAAAATATCTCTGTGAAAGGTTTAGAAGTGATCAAAATAAAGTATTTACTTCAAGGCTTGGTGTCGAGGCAATTGGTATTAATCCATTTTTAAATTCTGATATATTTAGAATTGTATCATGCTCTTCTATCAACTCCCGAAAAAATGTTGACCTTGTGGCACAATTAGTAAAGTCATTAAATGGAAAAGTTGATTGGGTGCATTTCGGTTGGGGCGAAGAAAACGAAATTTATAAAATTAAGAAAGTGTTAAAAGATTTTCCTAGTACACATTCTTATCAGCTTAAAGGAAATGTACCTAATGAAGTCATATTGGATTTTTATAAAACTGAACAGATCAATTTATTTGTAAATCTTAGTGATGCAGAAGGTATTCCGGTATCTATGATGGAGGCAATAAGTTTCGGTATTCCTGTTTTGGGAACAAGAGTTTATGGTACACCAGAAATTGCTTGTGATGAAACGGGATTTTGTTTTGATTTCCCATTGGATTTAAGAAAAATGTCTCTTTTAATAGAAACCTATAAAAACGATTTAAATAAACAGCGATTATTAAGGCAATCATCCTATGATTTTTATCTTAAAAATTATTCTGCTAAAAAAAACTATTTGTACTTCATAAATAATTATTTATTGAATTAATATGCTTGTTTCAATTATAATAACTACATACAATTATGATCGTTTTATTGAGCGAGCAATAAGAAGTGCTCTAGATCAGTCCTTGTCGAAAGAATTCTATGAAATAATTGTTGTAAATGATGCAAGTATTGATAAAACTGAAGATATTTTAGAGAATTATACAGACGATATAAGAGTTATAAATTTGAAAAAGAATTTGGGACTTTCTGCTGCTAGGAATCATGGTATTAGAAAAGCAAAAGGACAATTCGTTGTTTTTTTAGATGCTGATGACTATATACACAGAGATTTGATAAAAATTCAGTCTGTTTTCTTGAATGAAAATAATTTAATTAATGCTGTTTCTGCTGATTATTTTCTAGTAGATGAATTTGGAAACCACGTAAAACATGTTGACGCATCTAAAAATCCAATAGCATGTGGTATTATGTTTAGAAAAGATTTGTTGTTTGATATTGGACTATACGATGAGAAATTCAGGGCAAGGGAAGAGGAGGATCTCAGAATTAGATTTTTAAAAAAATATAATATTCATAATTTGATAATTCCGCTTTATAGATATAGGATGCATGATTCTAATTTAACAAAGAACAAGAAAGTTATGGGTAAGTATAAAAAGAGATTATTAAAAAAGCATCAATGAAATAATATAAGTATTAATCAAATTCAAAATTGGATAGAAGAATAAATAATATTAATGTTGGTCAAAAAGTAGAGTTAATTCATAAGATTACTCAAGCTGATATTGAAAAATTTATTGACCTTACCGGTGATGATAATCCTTTGCATTGTAATGAAGAATATGCAAAAAACACGTCCTTTAAAGGCGTTGTTAGTCACGGAATGTTAACTGCATCTTTCATTTCAACCATTGTTGGTAAAAAATTACCTGGAGATGGAGCGCTTTGGATTTCACAATCATTAAATTTTCTTTTACCTGTTCGCGTTAACGACGAGCTTGTTTTCGAATCAGAGGTTATTAAAATTCAGAAAAGAGAAGCTATTCTTCATATAGAAACAAAAGTTTATAATCAAAATGGTAAAAAAGTTTTAACTGGAATTGGACTGGTAAAATTGCTTGATTCTGAAAATAATGATTCAGTTGGTGATAACTTATCCAAATTAAAACCTGAAAAGGATAAAATTAATTTTTCCGGAGAAAAAATTGTACTTGTCTTGGGTGCATCAGGAGGTATTGGATCCTCAATAGCTTTGAAATTATCAGAAAAAAATTATACTGTTGTTGTTCATTATAATAAATCATTAGATAAGGCTAAAGAATTAGCTTTTCAAATTGAAAAGCGCGGTGGTAAAACTTATTTTGTTGGAGCAGATTTAAATGAGGAGCATGATGTTAACTCCATGTTTGATGAAATTGAAAAAAATATCGGTAAGGTATACTATATTGTAAATTGCGTTTCATCTCCTATAAAAGATAAAGCTTTTGAAATTTCACATTGGAATGATTTTCAATTGCAAATTAATAGTCAGATAAAAGGAACCTTTAATAGCGTGAAACGCGCTATACCAAATATGCTTGCAGATAAAAGAGGTTCATTTGTGAATATTGGTAGTACTGTTACAGAAGGAGTTCCACCGCTAAAATGGACAAGCTATTCGCTAGCTAAGTCCGCTTTGAAATCATTAGTAAAAAGTTTGGCTAATGAATACGGAAATAAAGGTATAAGATTTAACCTTGTTTCACCCGGAATGACAGATACAGATTTTATATCTGAAATTCCTGAAAAGAATAGGCTGATTCATGCCGCACAAACACCAATGAGAAGGCTTGTAAAACCTGAGGATGTGGCATCTGCTGTTATTTTTCTTCTTTCTGATGAAGCATCTTTTATAACTGGTGAGAATCTTGTGGTTTCAGGTGGTAAGTTGATGTTATAACATGAAATTAATAGAAGTTTTAGAAAAGGTTAAAGAGCTCGAAAGTGATTCAACTTCTTTTACCCAGAATATAAAAATATCAATTTTACGCAATCATACATTAGACGGAATTACTCCGTACTTGAAATTTTATTTTTACTCTTCAGGTATTAATCTTGATTTATCCTTTGGAGAATATAATAATATAGTTCAGGAATCAATAAATAGTGATTCTCTCGCTTACCAATCAAACGATATTGTTGTTATTTCCTTAAGCCTATTCGAATGGTCTTCAAAGTCTGGTTTGTTTGCTATAAATGAAATTGAAGTCATAGAGGAAATAAAGCTTATTTCTGATACACTGTTGTCTAAAACCAATTCTATTTTAATTTTCAATACTTTCTCTGAGCCATTTCATAACGAAAATGGTATTTTGTCTAATGAGCAAAGTTTGAGTAAAAAAATTAGAAAAATAAATTCGTTTCTAGAGGAAATTATTGAAAAAAATAATGGTAGAGCATTTCTTGTTAATCTTGATAGGATAATTCGTTTAATAGGTCAGAATGAAGCTATGGATTACAGGTTTTTATATTCTGCAAGAGCACCTTTTAAACCTGAGTTACTCAATCAATATGCATCTGAAATTTCTAAAATCGGAAGAGCGCTTAAAGGTAAAAACAAGAAATGCCTTATTTTAGATTGCGATAATACTTTGTGGAAAGGCATTATTGGTGAAGATGGAATTACTGGGATAAAATTAGATCCAAACAATTATCCTGGGAATATTTTTTATAATTTTCAGCAATCCGTTGTACAGTTAGTTAATCGTGGAGTAATAGTAGCATTGTGCAGTAAGAATAACGAGTCAGATGTTTTCGAAGTTTTAGAAAAACATCAATATTCATTTTTAAAAAGACATCATTTGGCCGCATGGAGGATTAATTGGAAAAATAAAGTTGATAATATCCGAGAATTATCCGAACAATTAAATATTGGTCTTGATTATTTTGTTTTTGTTGATGACAGTCCACTTGAATGTAATCTTGTAAAAGAACAGTTGCCTGAGGTTGTAGTTATACAAGTTCCTGAAAAAATATATGAGCTTCCGGAGATTTTAATTAAAGATGGTCTATTTGATTCATTATCCGTTACTGATGAAGACATTAGGAGAACTGATCTGTACCGTAGCGAATCAATCAGAGAGGAATCTAAAAAGTATTTTACTGACATTTCTTCATACTTAGAGTCTTTGAATATTGAGCTTGAAGTTTTTAGAAATGATTTTACTTCCGTGAAACGTTTGGCACAACTTACTCAAAAAACAAATCAATTCAACCTTACAACTTTAAGGTGCTCCGAAGAACAGATTTCCGATTTTATTTCTGAGCCTAATAACGAGTTGTTTCATTTTTCGGTCAAGGATAAATTTGGTGATATGGGTATCACTGGACTCATAATGGCTAATATAGAAGATAACAAAATGAAAATTCAAAATTTTCTTATGAGTTGCAGGGTTTTAGGTAGAAATATAGAGTCTGCCTTTATACATTTTTTCATAAGTAAATTAATTGAAGAAAAAAAACTGGAAATTGTTACAGCAGAATTTTTACCAACTAAGAAAAATATACAGGTTAAAGAATTCTGGAAAAATTTTGGTTTCGATGTTTTAAACTCTAGTGAATTAAAAGTTGAATATTTTCTACATTGTAATA
>JBKCIQ010000179.1:0-26786 GCA_046302135.1 Bacteroidota bacterium
GTGTTCCAAAACGTATTGTATTCTTTCCAGAAACAGATTGAATCGAGTTGCTGTAAACAACCTTTCCACGCATAGATGCGATGAGGGTTAATTCTTCGGTTTCTGTGGTAAGCACATTTGCAGTTACTTCTCCAGGCTTGGTGTTTTCAGCTTGTAAAACATAACCTTTTTCTGACGCAACAGGCAATTCATAGGTTTGATTTATCCCTTTTGGTTTTGTAAGCTGAACAATGTATTTTGTGTTACTTTGAGGTTTCACGGCAAAAGCACCCATTCCCTGATGAAAAGAAGTAAATTCTGCAACAACACTACCGTTAGGCGTTAGTACCTTTCCCTCCACGTCTGCGGGCTTACCAAATTCATTCAGCGCTCGGAAAGCAACGCGGTTATCCATACCGGTTACCAGATCCCCTCCTTCAGGAAAAAATTCGAGTTTAATATTGTTTAAGGTGATAGGAATAGCCCTGGAAATACTTTCAGTATTTCCATTGTAGTTGATCATTGCATTTAACAAGCCATCGGTGGTTTTGATTTTTTTTGGTAATTCAAATCGTATATATGCAAATCCTTCCTCGTCTGTATTGATTTTCTGTTCTAATAATTTGTTACCATCCAGATTACAAACATATTTTACTTCCTGATTGGATAAAGGTTTATTTTCGTTCGTCTCCAGTTTAAGCTTTGCTATTACTTCATCACCTGCCCCAAAGGCTTTTCTTTCGAAGTCCAGTTTCATTTTTAAGTTAGGTAGTACTATTTTTTGTAACTGTATTTCTTTTTCGAAGTAATTTTCCTCACTTAAATTTTTCATCCAGTTGGTGTAGGCCCTGATTTTATAGATACCCCCAAGCGCCTCTTCTTCGAGCGCAAAATCACCGGCTACCTTGCCGTTTTTAGTGATTAGGTTAATGCTTTTTGCAACGCTGCCCTTAGGGTCTATTAAATCTACATGTAAAATATCGCTTTCTTTTGACGGCGCCATTGTAACCGCGTCGCGTATGTATGCAGAAAACCAGATTATTTCTCCCGGCTCATACATGGGTTTATCAAAATGAATATAAACCCTTTCTTCTTTAAAATGTTCTTGCCAAAATTTGCTTTTTTGTTTAAGGTTTTTGCTTAATTCATTTTCTTTTATTGCCGTGAAATAATCATCGGGCAAAATAAATGCAACCGTAAACAATGCGGAAAGCATTATAAGAAGATACTTGAAACGATTTTGATTGATTTTCATATAACTGTTATTAAATTTCATTAACAAGGTTTTTGATAACTAATATTGAGATGCTTCGTAGAACGGTTTTCCATAAAAAATAAACCCCGAATATTTAGTTCGGGGTTTAAAGCGCTAACTTGCAGCAATTTATCTCAATTGAAATTTTCTTGTTAAGCTCCCTGAATCAGTGGTCATTTTTACTTGATACATCCCGGAAGCCAGACCTGTAAGATCAATTTGTTTTTGAAATTTACCCTGACTAAAGGACCCAAGGTTTTCAACTAAAACAACACGTCCCGCAACATCATAAATTGATAAATTACAGCTTGTGTTTTCTTTTACGCTCAAATTAATGTTTATTTTATCGGCAGCTGGATTAGGGAACAATGTAAAATCTGCACTCAAATTTTGTTCAGTAAGTCCAACAGCATTTGTTCCGGTTACAAGAATATCATCAATCTCAAGTAAATTATCATCAACTGAATGATGCTTGAAGGCAATATAAATTGATTTTCCTGCATAAGCGCTTAGTGAATAAGTAAATGGTCTCAGTAAACCTCCTAGACGTGAAGAATCACCTCCGCTATCCACGGTGTATAATCCGTCTGCTCCATGCACAAAGCCGGATGTAAATGTGTAGCTGGAAAAATTATTAGGCGCAGAAGAGTTATCTAATGAAACGTATTCACCCGCTTTAAAGGCTGTGTCTGTAAAAGCAGAAAAATCATTATTAGTTGTTGAGATCAAAACCCAATACCCATCTAGATAACGCGGTGTTTGGTAAGGCGCACTCTTCCAAGACAAAACAGCATTTGCATCTGAAATGTAAATTGACTTTGTTATAAGCCAGTTTTCTGTTGGGGTTGAACCATTGGTCCAAGATGAACTCATCAATACAGAGTTAAGCGTATCAGAAAAATCATAATCCCAAAACCAGTCTAAGGGACGTCCGCTACCGCTACCATCAGGCAGACCGTCATAATCGAAATTATACCAACTGGTGTCGCCTGTTACTCCGGGAGGCGCTGTTGAAAACTGAACGAAAGACGCGGGGTCTGTCTCAAAATCAGCCCAAATTAGGGTGTCATTCTGCGCCTGTACAGATTCAGCAATAAGAATGCAGGCGGAGATTGAAAGTAAAATTTTTTTCATATAATTTTTGGTTAAAGTAATAAATTTCTATCAACGCGGTAATAAGCTAAGATTAATTTTTATTTGCTTGTAATCAATTTCTTTTCGTTTAGTATATCAAAAACTACTCAAGCAAAACAGTACGTAGATTCATTTTTTAACTAATCTGTATCTGATCCTGAAAAAATCTTCTTTACCAAGTCTTCATGTTTTTTTAGAATAACTTTTCTTTTCATACTTAGTTTTGGAGTCATTTCTCCTCCTTCTACAGTCCAGGCTTCTGCAATTAATTCTTGTTTTTTGATTTGTTCATAAGGCGCGAGCGATTTATTCATTTCTCTAATGAACATGCTGATTTCTTTTTTCACTTCAGGATGCTGTGTTGCTTCATGCTCATTAGAAAACTGATGCCCTGTTTTTGCACTCCATTCTTTCATATAATCTTTTGAAATAACGATTAATGCACTTGCAAATTTTTGTCCCTCTCCAATAACGCAACACTGCTCGATAAATCTACATTCTTTTAGTTTGTTTTCTATCATTAGTGGAGCAATGTACTTGCCTGCTGAAGTTTTAAATATTTCTTTTTTTCTATCAGTTATTTTCAAAAATCTGTTTTCTATAAATGTTCCAATGTCTCCTGTGTGAAGCCATCCATCTTCATCAATCATTTCTTTAGTAGCCGATTCGTTTTTGTAATATCCTAACATTACTCCCGGCCCTTTAACTAAAATTTCACCATCATCAGCAATTTTTACTTCGGTATTTTTGATGACCGGTCCAACGGTTCCGATCCTGGTATTTTCAGTTTCATAACAGTTCACAGCAATTACCGGTGAGGTTTCAGTTAATCCATAACCCTCGAGAACGGGAATTTTTGCACAATGAAAAACCCTGCCAAGCCTTGGTTGTAATGCCGCTCCACCAGAAGCAATACACACTACCTTTCCACCCAAAGCTTGTCTCCATTTAGAGAAAATAAGTTTGTCGTAGAATTTTCTTTTAAGATTTTGCCCTGTTGAAATATTCTGGGGATCGAATTTTAAGGCAAAATCTACAGCATTGAAAAATAATTTTTTCTTCCAGCCCGGTAATTTTTCTCCTGCACTTAACAATTTATCATACACCCTTTCAATTAACCTAGGAACCGAAACAAAAACCTGAGGTTGTATTTCTTTCAGGTTGTCACCAATGGTTTCAAGACCCTCTGCGTAATAAATAGAAATTCCTATCCAGAAATAGAGGGTATTTACCATTCTTTCGTAAACGTGATTCAATGGAAGGAAGCTAAGTGCCCTCCAAGATGAGTGAAATGGAGCAAGCGGAAAACAAGCAACTACATTACTTAAAATGTTTTCATGTGAAAGCATTACACCCTTAGGAACCCCTGTTGTTCCGCTCGTATATAAAATTGTAAACAATTTTTTCGGGTCAATTTCCGTTTTTATTTTATTTAATTTTTCGGGCTGAGGATTCTTTTTACCTGTTTCTATAAAAGAAGAAAAATGCGGAACACCCTCAATTTCGTTGAAAGAATGAATAAATCTAACAGATGGTATTTCTTGCTCAATTGAGGCAAGTTTTTTATAAATATCTTTTGATGAAAAAAAAACCGCTTTTACTTCAGCATCATTGAGAATGAATTTTAGGTCCGTAACACTAATCGTCGGATAAATTGGAACCGTGATGATATCAGCCTGCTGACAACCGAAATCTATGAAGTTCCATTCAGGCCTGTTGTTGGAAATTATTGCAACGCGGTCACCACGTTCAACCCCTAGCTGAAAAAGTCCGAAACTGACATTTTGAGCATTTTCGATGAACTCGTCCGTACTGTAGTTTCTCCATTTTTTATTTTCTTTTGCATTAAGCAGATCGCTCTTTTTGTTTTTACTGAGCGGACCCATTAAATCAAACACGCGTCGAATTTCCATAGATATGAGATTAATATCAAATATATTCTTTTTTGTCTTTTTTCTTAATCAAAAGTTAGATTTAATTATCATGAGATGCTAAAACAAAGGGGACGAGACGTTTTTTAAAGTGACTAAAAAGGCCCAGCCAAATTGTTCAATTCTCTTAAATATTTAACTTTGGAAAAAGAAAAACATGTATGAAGAAAATACTTTTATCTGTTTCACTACTTTTATTGACTGAACAATTTTCCAAAGCGCAAATAACGATAACTGACAGCGTTGGGTTTTCCTCCATTGCATCGCTGTTACAAGGATTTGGAACAAACATCACCAATACTGTTTATAATTGTGATTCAGCATCGGTAGCCCAGTTTTCGGGAGTGAGCGAGCTTCCAAATACAAATGGACTTTTGCTTTCAACGGGGTTTGCAGATTCAGTTGCAAATCCATCTTCTACATTCTGTAGCGGTGTAATGACGAGTGGCGTTACTAATGATCTTGATATGAACGCGCTTGCCGGGTTTCTACCAACGTATGACGGATGTATTTTGGAGTTTGATTGTGTGCCGCTTGGAGACACTCTTCTTTTCAATTATACATTTGCCTCGGAGGAATACCCTGAGTTTGTCGGATTGGGATTTAATGATGCGTTTGGAATTTTCTTAACGGGGCCCGGGTATAACAATGTAAATATTGCCAATATTCCGGGAACGAATACGCCCGTAACGGTTAACAACATAAACGCTAATGTTAATTCGGGGTTTTATTATGATAATACTCAAGGGCAAAATTGTGGTTTTGATGGATTTTCTTTGAGTCTTACATCGACCACTGCGGTAGCCCCAAATCAAACCTATCACTTTAAGATAGGCGTTGCAGATGCATCAGATCAGATTTTTGACACTGGTGTTTTTTTAGAAGCGTTTAGTTTCAGAAGCAATTTGTCTACAGGATTCAGTAGTTTGGAAAATGGCAACAACATCAGCCTTGTAAATGATTTTCCAAATAGCTGCGTTTCTTTTAGGTTCAGACAGCTAAGCGGTGAAAACACCTTTATACAAGTATTTGATTTGAATGGAAAAACAGTCATCACACAAAAAATACCGGCAGGCGTTTTGAATTATGAAGTTTCACTTGAAAATTTATCTCCAGGAATTTATTTGGCCAGGTTATCAGGCGAGCAATTGACGAGCAGATCATTCAAGCTAATTAAAAATTAAAGTAGGCAATCTACAGATGGGCGCAATGTAAAAAAAAGGAAAAAGGTGTTACAGCTGATAAAAAATTCAGGCAGACCTTAACTTCTTCAAAAATTCACTTGCGTAAACAAAATCCATCAACTCTTTATTGTTGTTATTCAAAATTTCGTGGCGATTGCCTTCCCACCCCTTATTTCCTTTATATATAAAAAGAATATTGTCTCCTATTCCTAAAACGGAATTCATGTCGTGTGTAACAACCATTGTGGTTATATCAAACTCTTCGGTTACTTCTTTTATCAGTTCATCAATTACTATGGAAGTCCTTGGGTCGAGACCTGAATTTGGTTCATCACAAAATAAATATTTTGGATTAATTGACAGTGCCCTTGCTAACGCAGCGCGTTTCTTCATACCTCCGCTCAGTTCTCCGGGGTAGAGCTTATTTTTGCCTTCTAATTTTACTCTGGAAATACAGAATTCTGCACGATCCTTTCTTTCTGCCTTGCTCATTTTTGTAAACATTTCCATTGGAAACATAACATTTTCTTCAACAGTCATAGAATCGAAAAGAGCACCCCCCTGAAATAACATGCCAATTTTTTTTCTCGTCTCCATTCTTTCATTATCAGACATACCGAGAAAATCTTTACCATCATACACAATTTCCCCACTGTCGGGCGTTAGTAAACCAACCATCATCTTCATTATCGTGGTTTTTCCGCTACCACTTTCTCCGATAACCAGATTACATTTTCCGGGATAGAAATTAAATGAAACATCATTTACAACCACTCTCTCATCAAAACTTTTTTTAATATTTCTGATCTCTATCACAACAGCATTAATTTGGTGAGGATTAAATTTACAATTAAAATAATGACGCTGTTGTAAACCACGGAACGTGTGCTTGACTGACCAACCTCTAAGGCGCCACCGTGAGTGTAGTACCCGTGATAAGATGAAACAGAAGTAATGATAAATGCAAAAACTACGGTTTTAGTTAATGAGTAAACAATGTTAAAAGGAATGAAAAAAGACTGTATGCCGAAAATGTATTCATATGAGGAGCATGCATCTGCTAGAACGCCCATAAAATATCCACCAAAAATGCCTAAAAACATGGAGATGATAATTAAGAAAGGATTGATAAGCATTGCGGCTACAATTTTTGGTAAAATAAGATGTGAAGCGCTATTTACTCCCATTATCTCAAGCGCATCAATTTGTTCTGAAATGCGCATGGTACCAATTTCACCCGCAATATTACTTCCAACTTTACCGGCGAGTATTAGTGAAACAATGGTAGGGGAGAACTCAAGGATAATAGACTCTCTTGTGCCTAAACCTATTGCGTATAGCGGAATAAAGGGCAAGGTAAAGTTGTAAGCGGCCTGAATGGTGATTACCCCCCCCATGAAAACAGAAATTATTGAAATTAGTCCAAGAGAGCCAATTCCGAGAGAGTCCATTTCTCTTAAAACTTGTCGAACAAAAACAGAAAACTTCTGTGGAACGGAAAAAACCTTCCACATGAGCAAGGTGTAACGGCCAAGGTGCGTTAGTAGGCTTAATTCTTTATCAGGTTTCAACGGATGACGAAGGTACAAAAAACTGAAATATCATTTTTATAGGTTAGTTTAGTAAAACTGAATAAAAAATTTTACTTAATCGTTTTTCCGACTTAAATTTGGTTTTAATAAATGAAAAGAATAATTATTTATTTACTTGTTTCCTGTGTTATTGGTTTAACAATACAATCTTGTAACATTTTCAGAAAAAAAAATCGGTGTGATACCTGTCCTCATTTCGGCAGGAAACATTGAAAATTACCTCGAATTGGGATTTTTAACGTTAATGAGCTCTTCCATTTTTAAGGCAAGGTCCATAAAAAGAATTTTTCCGTGAGCGTTTCTTTCAATATGGTAATAAGCGGTGTTTAGGATTTCTACCATTCTTTCATAATTTCCATTGTTTACAAACGGAGAAAATTTCTTAATGAATTCAAGTTCAGCGCCGGCTAACTTTACCAAGGACTGATCTCCATAGTTATTCATAAGGCACTCTCTCAAAATACTAAGTGAATACAGAATAAAATGTTTTTGATTTTCTCTTCCCACCGATGAAATATTATCAACCCATTCCGAGGCTTTAAACACATCAAACCTAAGGGCGTTACGCATGAACTGTTGAAATAGCTCTAAATAATTTACTTCGCCTTCTTCTCCACTTAAAACAGACAAAGCGTCTCTATAATTGCCCCCGCATAAAGACGATACCATTTTGGCTTTTTCTTCGGATACACCCATTTTTCCAACCAATCCACGTGAGATTTCTTCGTCGCTAAGAGGAGAAAACCTAACCAGCTGGGTTCTAGAAATAATTGTGGTTAACAATTGGTCCAATGATGATGTAACTAGAAAAAATAATGTATCATCAGGCGGTTCCTCAAGAATTTTTAATAATTTATTTGCGGACGTTGAATTCATTTTTTCCGGCATCCATACCAACATCACTTTGTACCCGCCCTCATAGCTCGTGTAACTCAGTTTTCGAATAATCTGATCGCTTTCATCCGCGGGAATAACTGGCTGTTTATTTTCCGCCCCCAATTCATTGAACCAATCTTCAAGTTTGATAAAAGGTTGTGTTAAAAATATTTTTCTGAAGTCAGACACAACACCGTCACTGCTTCTTAAATCCGATGATAAAGCTATAGGAAAAACAAGGTGTAAATCGGGGTGTTCCAATTTACTGATGCGACTACATTGTCTGCATTTACCACATGAATCTTCTGCGCTTTTGTTTTCACAAAAAATGTATTGAATGAAGGTGACTGCGGTTGGAAGATGCCCGCACCCTTCTTCACCGCTGAAAAGCAGAGCATGCGGAATACGTCTATTGCTCACCATAGAGCGTAGCGTATTTTTAATATCGTGGTGGCCGGGAATTTCTTCGAACTTCATTCAAGACGAAGTTAATCAATTAGTAAATCTGATGGCTACAATAATTCATTAGCAAGGTTAGCTAGCTCACTTCTTTCCCCTTTTTCTAGTGTAACATGCGCATAAATGTGTTTGTCCTTTATTTTATCAATAAGGTATGAAAGTCCATTTGATTGAGCGTCGAGATACGGAGTATCAATCTGATAAATATCTCCCGTAAATACAATTTTTGTGTTTTCTCCGGCTCTTGTAATTATTGTTTTCACTTCGTGAGGAGTTAAATTTTGAGCCTCATCAACAATGAAAAAAACATTTGATAAACTTCTTCCTCGAATGTATGCAAGAGGACAAACGACCAGTTTTTCGTTTTCAACCATTTCATTGATCTGTTTGTATTCTTTTTCTTTTTCGGAAAATTGGTTCTTAATGAATTTCAGGTTATCCCATAGAGGTTCCATATAAGGATTCAGTTTTGATTTTATGTCGCCCGGAAGGTATCCAATATCTTTATTACTTAATGGCACAATTGGTCTCGCAAGATAAATCTGATGAAAATTGCGTCTTTGTTCTAATGCTCCTGCGAGCGATAATAAAGTTTTTCCTGTTCCTGCCACGCCTTGTATAGTTACTAAGCTGATATTCGGATTCAGAATGATGTCTAACGCAAATGCTTGTTCAGCGTTTTTTGGAACAACTCCGAAGGCCGAGGTTTTTTGCACACGTCTTAATGCATTTTTTTCGGAATCAAAACTAGCAAGAACAGATTTACTACCGTTACGCAGAATGAAATTATGATTTGCAAGGGGGCGTACTTTTTTCATTGATGCGGGCACAGAAGAGATGCCTGTTTCGTATAATTCATCAATTGTGGAAACAGGAATTTTTTCCAAGGGCGTAATTCCTGTGTAGAGTTCATCAACGTGTTTTATCTTTCCAGTTTCATAATCTTCAGCGTTTAAATTGAGTGATTTTGCTTTTAGCCTAAGATTAATATCTTTCGTAACAAGAACCACTTTTTTTTCCGGGTAATTCTCTGCAATGTAAAGTGCGCAGTTAAGAATACGGTGATCGGCTTTTCTTTCCCCAAAAACCTTTTCTGCATCAACACTACTTGCTTGACTCATTTCAATTTTAAATAAGCCATTATGCTTGCCATTAATATTGGTCCATTCCTGAAGAGAATTATTTCCGGACAGCTTATCTATATAACGAGAAAACTCTCTTGCGGCAAAGTTTTTTGTATCGTTTCCTTTTTTGAAATTATCCAGCTCTTCCAAAACGGTAATTGGAATTACGACATTATGTTCACCAAAGTTTTTTATTGCGGTATGGTCATAAATAATTACAGAAGTGTCTAATACAAAAATCTTCTTTTGTAGAACGGTCGCTTTTTGTTTTTTCATATATGAAAATTTAGAATAAATCTATGTAAATATATTTTTATTTTTATTTTTTGTTATCTTATCTATTTAACATAACCGAATAAATTTCCTTTTCATACAGATTCCTACTTTTTTAGCCATTAATTTTAACAAAATCAAATCAATAATAGTATTGGAATTTGACTTCGATTAACATAAATTTACCGTTTTAATAACTTATTAGTACCATGAAGATTCAAAAAATTACGTTTTTTATACTATTGTCTGTTTGCTTTAATTCCATAAAAGCACAACTCTGGGTAGATAAAATGCTTGATCCGAATTCCAACTTTTATGATATAAAGCAAGAGTTCAACAACTATTGGTCTACTCGCCCCTATGAAAAAGGCAAAGGCTATAAGCAATTTAAACGTTGGGAGTATTTAATGGAACCGCGTTGTTACCCGAGTGGAGATGTTAAATTAGTATCTCAAACATATGACAACTTCGTTCAATGGGAAAATTTTTATGCTGCCGCACACACTACACAACTTCCATCAGTGATGTCCAGTACCTGGACACCGGTAGGCCCGATAGGCGCTCCAACCAATGGAAATGCAGGAAGAATAAACTTCGTTAGATTTCATCCCACTAATACCAACACCATTTATGTTGGTGCCCCAGATGGAGGACTTTGGATTACTACCAACGGAGGTACCAGCTGGTCAACAAACACAAATCAGTTATCAGTAATTGGGTGTTCAGACATTGCAATTGACCCTTCAAATCCTTCTACCCTTTACTTGGCAACGGGAGATGGTGATGCCGGCGACAGCTATAGTGTTGGCGTATTTAAGTCGACCGATGGAGGTTTAACTTGGAACACAACGGGTCTTACTTGGACGGTAAATCAAGCAAGAACAATCAGCAGATTAATAATTGATCCAACTAATCCTCAAATATTACTTGCCGCATCCTCTGTGGGAATTTGGCGTACATCTAATGGCGGAACAAACTGGACACAGACCAGCACAACACCGGTTAACGATATAGAATTTAAGCCAGGAGCTACGGCAACCGTTTATGCAACAGGAACTCGCTTTCTTAAGTCTACAAATAATGGTGCCTCCTTTACTCAAATAACTACGGGTCTTCCTGCTAACACAGCAGTTGACAGAATGTCTGTGGCTGTTTCAGTTGCAAACGCCGCGTATGTATATGTTTTGGCTGGTAACGCTACTGATAATGGTTTTAATGGTGTATACCGCTCAACCAATGATGGAGCTTCATTTACCACTCAGGCTACCACACCCAATCTTATGGGTTGGTCAAATAACGGAAGTGATGTTGGGGGCCAAAGTTGGTTTGACCAAGGCTTGGCTGTAAGCCCCACCAATGCTAATGAAGTTTTGGTTGGAGGCGTTAATGTTTGGAGAAGTACAAACGGAGGAACAAGTTGGACCATATATGGCCACTGGACCGGGTCTGGTGCCCCGTTTATACATGCTGATATTCATGCATTGGAATATAATTCTGCAGGAACAATTTATGCAGGTTGCGATGGAGGAATATTTAAGAGAAATGCAACTACATGGCAGGATTTGAGCATTGGGATGAATATCGCACAAATTTACAGGATAGGACTATCTGCATCTGCCACTACACCTAACCTAATGATAACAGGACACCAGGATAACGGAACTAACAGATATAATGGAACGGCTTGGGCTCAGGTAATGGGTGGGGACGGGATGGACTGCTTTATTGATCGTACCAATAATAACGTTATGTATGGCGAGCAATACAACGGTGACTTAAACAGATCAACAAACGGAGGGACCAACTGGACTTCAATTATCACCGGGTTAACAGGTACGGGAGCATGGATGACCCCTTGGCATCAGGATCCTACAACAGCAAATACAATTTACGTTGGATATCAGCAATTATTTAAATCAACTAATCAGGGAACAAATTGGGCACAGGTTACTGGTTCAATGACGGGTACAAGCACAATTGTTGAATTTGCTATTGCCCCTTCTAATAATCAGGTTATCTATGTAATTAAAGGAAATGTTTTATTTAAGACCACCAATGGAGGAGGTGCTTGGACAAACATTACGACAGGCCTTCCTACAACCAGTGCAGCAATGACCAATCTTGCAGTTGACCCTTCAGACCCAAATAACGTATGGGTAACCTTCTCAGGATATTCTGCTGCCAATAAAATATTTGTTACAACTAATGGCGGAACAAGCTGGACCAATATTTCAACCGGATTACCTAATATTCCGTGCAATACAGTTTGCTACACACCGGGAGCCACCAACGATGCCATATACGTTGGAATGGATGTTGGCGTTTACTATAGAGACAACGCCACAAATACATGGAGTCCGTATTTCACAGGTCTTCCGAGGTGTAAGGTTTCCGATTTGGAAGTATATTCACCAACCGGAAAGTTGAGAGCTGCAACATTCGGAAGAAGTGTATGGGAGGTTGACCTTTATAACCCCGGTACAGCCGCACCGGTTGCTCAATTCACTTCAAATACTCAAGTAATTTGTCCTGGGCAGTCGATTAGTTTCACGGACCAATCTTCATTCGCGCCAACCAGTTGGAGCTGGACAACAAGCCCATCAACAGGAGTAACTATTAATTCCGCCACATCTCAAAATCCGAGCATGACTTTTGCGAATGCAGGAACATATACCGTTACGTTAGTCGCTACTAATGCAAATGGATCTGATTCAGAAATTAAAAACGCCTATATTACTGTTACCGGAACCCAGACACTGCCTTTGTCGGAAGGATTTGCTTCTGCAACATTTCCCCCAGCCAATTGGACAACCAAAGACGTAAATAACGATGCTATTTTTTGGGCAAGAAGTACAACATCGGGCTCCCAGGGCACAACTGAGAGTATGTGGTTTGACAACTATACAATGGATGCAGCAGGAGCTAGGGATGAAATGCAATGCCCTAAATATAATTTTAGTGGACTAACATCAGCAACACTAACTTTTGATGTGGCTTATCAAACTTACGCTGCAACAACATATGTAGATACTTTGGCTGTACTTGTTTCAACGGATTGCGGAGCAACATTTACTCAAGTTTATATGAAGGGCGGATCAACCTTGGCTTCGGTTACCGGTACAAATACAGTGTCTGCATTTGCGCCAACAACAGCCAGCCAATGGAGAACCGAAACCGTAAGTTTGAATTCTTTTGTAGGTCAATCTAACGTATTGGTTGTTTTTCAGAACAGAGGCAGGTGGGGACAAGCGATGTATGTTGACAACATTAATATTACAGGAGTTGGTGGCGTGGCTCCTGTTGCAAATTTTACATCTGCAACAAATAAATGTACAGGGTCTCCAGTTCAGTTTACAGACGGATCCACAAATAGCCCGAGTTCATGGGCGTGGACAGTTTCTCCATCAACAGGAGTAACAATAACTACTGCATCTTCTCAAAACCCTACAATAACATTTACCAGCCCGGGTACCTATTCCGTTGCGTTAACTGCAACAAATCAATTTGGGACCAATATAAATACTCAAACTGTTGTTGTAACTGCAACACCGCTAGTAGTATCTACATCTACCACTATTTGTTCCGGTAATCAGGCAACGCTATCAGCTACGGGCGCTTCCACTTACTCATGGAATACAGGAGCAACAACTGCAACAACCAGTGTTAATCCAACAGCAACCACAACCTATACGGTTACAGGTACAACAAACGGATGCACTTCTACTGCAACTTCAACAGTTACCGTTAATCAAACCCCAACGGTTACCGCTTCAAGCCAAACGATGTGCGTTGGCGGAAGTGCGACTTTGAGTGCAAGCGGTGCAAATTCTTACTCTTGGAACACGGGAGCTACAACTTCATCGATAACAGTCAATCCGAGCAGTACCTCTAATTATACGGTTACAGGCACCAGTAACAATTGTACTTCATCTATAACGCTTACAGTTACCGTAGTAAATCAGCCAACAGTTACTGTCAACTCAGCTACTGCCTGCGCGGGATCACCGGTAACTCTAAATGCAACAGGCGCGAACACATATACTTGGAGCAGTGGTCAAACTACTAGTACCATAGTAGTAACGCCAAGCGTTACTGCAACATATTCTGTAACCGGTAATGTTGGCATTGGTTGTTCCGGAAATGCAACTGCAACAGTTACGGTTAACAGTTTACCTTTAATTACAGCCTCCTCAAATGTTGCAGGAGACTCCGTGTGTTCAGGCAATTCGGTAATACTAACAGGTGGGGGCGGGAGTAATTACGCTTGGTCGGGAGGAGTAAACAACGGAGTTGCATTTGTGCCTACTTCCACACAGACATATACGGTTACCGGAACCGATGCAAATGGTTGTTCCAACACATCAATTATTACCATCACCGTTAATGCATGTTTAGGATTTGAATCAATTGTGGATTCAAGAGGAATATTAGTTTATCCGAGCCCGGCAAGTGAAACCCTCAACATAAGAATGGATCAGTTAAAAGGAAAAAAGGTAATTGAGCTATTAGATATGAATGGGAAAATAACAGAAAAAATCACAACGAATGCATTAACCCAAACATGTGATGTAAGAAATTATGCAAAAGGAAATTACATAATTAAAATTTCACACGAAAGCAAAGTATATCAGTTCAAATTTATAGTTGAGTGATAATTCTTTTCTATTATGGTTTTAATTATAGATAATATTTTATTAAATAAGGACTTTAATAATGGATTAATAGAAATCTTCTTATAGTCTTTGATTTCATAGACACTCTAAAGGAGAAAACATCGTTGTTAAAAAACAAAATAATTTAACTAGAAAAATTACTTTGTTACGATTGTAGTTTTAATCATTCGATTTCAATAAAGTAACCTTCCTGTATTTTTACTTTCGAGTCTGGCTTAAAATTAATATCAATTATTTTGCCTTCTGTTCTGCGGTTTATCTGATGAAGTCTTTCAAACTCTTCAGAATTTTTTTTAAAGTTGTTAATGTATGATTCAGTTAAAATTAACATAGAGTTTGTTTTTTGATCAAAAATCTTTGAAGGCTCTGATTCTCCTTTTCCCACAGGAATTAGTCTTCGGGCATCTATTCCTTTTTTCTTTACTAAATAAGTAAAAACGGCCCTTGATCTGTTTTGTGACAACACCTGGTTTTTTTTATTATCTCCGCGTGAGTCTGTGTGGGAAATAAGTTCGATTGCAATTTCCGGGTGGTTATTGAGCATACTTGCAAGCAGATCCAGCGAATCAAATGAGCTGAAGTTTTTATTATTAATAAATTTCCAGCTGTCCAAAACATATCGTACTTCAGGTAATCGGATTATCTTTTGTACTACCGTTGGTGGTTCTGTCAACTCAATTGAATCTTTAGCTGACTGCCCGTAAAAATCGGTAACAACAACATAATATTTTCCTTTTTTCAAAGTACTGATGTCCTCTGTTTCAGAGCTATTGCTCCATTTATATTTATAGGGGCCTTTTCCTCCTTTAACTGTAAGATTTATTTTACCATCATTACCATCGAAAACTGTGATGTTTGTTCCTGTTAATGTAATTTCCAGCTTTGGTATTCTAATGATTTCCGCTGTATACAAATTGGCATCTTCTGATGATCTGTTACTGGACCAGTAAACTGTATTTCCGAATTTTGCAAAATAAGCATCAAAGCCGGAAGAGTTAATTTTTTTTCCCATGTTTACCGGTTTCGACCACTCTGTGATATCTTTTCCTCTCACGGAATAAAAAATATCTGCATCACCCTCTCCTCCTAATCCATTACTCGTAAAAAACAGAGTGTCTGATGTTTCATTTAGGAAGGGAGATATTTCATAACCCTTTGAATTTATTTCAGGGCCTAATGAACTTAATTTAGATTTTGAAATATCAAAAATGTAGAGATCTTCCATTCCGAATCCCGCACTCTCTTGTAGAGATAGGATCAGAAATTTCTCATCCTTGGAAACAGTGAAACCAATTTCCTCATTGGCTAATTTTATTCCGCCTAAATCAAAACCGGGTAGTTCGGGTGTCTCCCATTTTTCAGTTTTTGAGGAGTTATTTATTTTGGAAACTTTAATGGCCGAAGATTTATTTTTTTTATCGCTATAAAGCACATAAATTTTTTTAGGCGAAATACTACCTATAGAGTTGTTGTTTTTGTTGTTTAAATTGTTTGCTTGTTTTGCTATGGACCAAGTGCCATCCCGTTGTAGAGTAGAAAACCAAATATCTTGATCGTTTTTACCTCCTGTATTTCTTTCATCAAATGTGCGCACGAAATACAATTCTTTTGAATTTCTGTTTTGAAGTATCCACGGGTTGCTTTCCTCGGCGGGTGTGTTGATTGATTCGGATAATTTAATAGGTTCGCTGACCTCGTAAAGTTGGGCAAAAGAAATTTCCGAACACAAAAATAAAAAACATGTGATAATCAAAAATTTAAAATGCATACCCAATAACTATTTCGTGACCACCTTTACTAAAACCATTCAATTGTGTTGTAATGATATCATAAGCATATCCAATACGAAGTGAATTCTTAATATTAGCGCCAACAGAAAGCCCAAGTGAAGATCTATGCCTGTAATTTACTCCGAACCATATTCCGATTGGAAAAACAGCCCTCGCCGACAAATCAATTGACAAAGGAGCCGGAGGCATTTTTTTCATTAAGCTCAAAAATTCAAATTGAATTTTCCTTTCGGTTTCCAACGTATAACCAAATAAAAATGATGCGTGAGTTCTTTGGTCGAAGTTGATTTTAGAGCTAGAGATCCTGAATGCGTCACCGGTTAATTGATCTGCAGACACACCAAACTTAAATTTTTTATAGCTAAGCATCAGTGATGCGCCCACGTCTATATTCCCAACCCGAGGAATCGCTGAGGTATATTCATCATATTCTGTATCGCCGCCTGAATACGGAGAAAACGAGTTCATTGGATTTAAAACAATTGCATCAGACTGATTAAACCTAAGGCTCGAGTATCCTAATTTAATTGCACCATTTATTTCTAAATTGTTTTTTGTTTTAAATCCTACATTGTAAACACCTGAAATGTGTGTTCTACTAAATGCGCCATATCTGTCAATGAAAGTGATGAATGCAATGGCTTGTTTGAGAGATTTTTGTTTTACACTATCGACAGGTATTGGTCGGCTAATTCTTATGCCCGGGTTGTAAGTTGTTTTTTCTTTCTTCTTTAAAGTATAATTTCCAAAACAAAAAGCGGTGTTAGGCTCAAGCCCAAAACCGAGCATTTGAGAGCGCGCCCCAAAGTTAATGCTGTTGGCATCATTAACAAAGTTAGCGTTATTCACCATTGAAACATTACTACTGAACTGCGTGAATTGAGGAAGCTGTTGAGCCAAAAACAAATTAGCCCAACAGAAAAAAAGGATAGAAATTTTTTTCCTCATTGCTAATTTTTTAAAATGATTGAAACACTTCCATTCAGCGGTTTTACTGTATCGTCGTTCTTAAGTTTGATGATGTAAAAATAACTTCCAACGGGGAGTGCTTTGTTTTTATAAGTTCCATCCCAGGGTCTTGATGCGTAATTTCCCTTTTCTGACTCATATAAAAGTTCTCCCCATCTATTGTAAACCATTACCAGATTTTCCGGATAAATTTGATCAATGTTAACCAGCTCCCAAAAATCATTTTTACTATCCCCGTTTGGAGTAAAGGCGCTTGGTATAGCCATTTCAGGAAGTATAACATCACAATTGTTAAGTACAGTTACGGAAACCTGCTGAGAACAATTTTCTGTACTTAAAAGTGAAATGTCATCTATTGCAAAATCATTACCGGAAGCCTGAAAATTCGACTTGTACAAACAGACTTCAAGTATTGTGTCGTTTCCTGAATTCCAATTGTAGCTTACATTGATCCAATTGCAAAGCACTGAAGGCGCGTTCGTGGTGCCCAAAGAAACGCCATTAAAAGTTGTTTTAATTTGGGCAAGATTTGTACTTGTAAGACTCGTTAGCCAGTAATTAAAAACATAGTTGGTGTTCGGCTTAACAGCTACTTTCTGAACCCAGAGCTTGTCATTACCAATGTTAAACGTAGAGCCGTCTACAACCAGCATTTTGCCGCTTCCGTTTGAAAAAGTGTGATCCTGACAAGGAGAAAAAGTATTGTACCAAACGCTGGGGTTAGTCAAAACACCATAGGCCCTTTGTGCACCAGTTGGATTATTAGGAGTGTAATAAACATAAGAAGTTCCAAAGCCTTCATTGCCCAGCTCAAAATCACCATTGTAAATTAAATTAACAGTGAAACTGTTTTGAGTACTCACCTGATAATTTGTATTTACGGTTGGACTGACAGTTACAGACGAATTATTGTTTGGAAACCCTGGCTCGTTACCGTTGCTCGAAGTCCAGGTATAACTGTTGTTACCACCGCTTGCGGTAAAAGTGATACTGCTTCCCGGACATATTGTCGCCGTGGAAGGATTAACACTCAAAACAGATGAAGTAATTAAAATTATATTAGTATCAGTATACACTGCTCCAGTGGCATCAGTAATTATAAATGAATAATTTCCTTGAGTCAAATCTTGAAACAATCCTGTTGAATTGCCGGTAGTGTTGGAAAGGGAATCAATGAGCTGGTAGCTATATGGTTCAATTCCTCCTCTCGGGTAAACAGTAATTATTCCTGATATGGTATCAGAACAGTTAGGGTGCGTTATAGAATAGGTTGCGCTAAGAGGTTGTGGTGGAGGTAAAACACTCATGTCATCAATTGCAAAATCGTTTGCTGCAAAATTAAGGTTGGTGTTGTGCATTTGAATATTAACACAAGAAGATGTTGGTACAAACGAATAGCTAACCTTTTGCCAACCTGTTGATGGCATTGGCGCAAGTGCAGTACCTGAAATCTGCGTTACGTTATTGGCATTGTTAAACGTTACAATAATGTTTGCCAGATCATTAATTCCGGCTACGGTTGCAGTGACAGTTCTTATCCAATAACTAAAAGTGTATGTTTGTCCAACCACCAGATTGCAAACCCCTCCACCGGTATTACCTGCTTCCCAAAAACGCTGATTTCCTCCGGTTGTAGTTCCGTCAATCACCATCATTTTACCGGTTCCTGTTGTGTGATCTCCTGATGAAACGAAAAAAGAATTATTAAAAATCTGTGGATTGGTAACAAAAGCATAATTTCCTGATGAGGTTGATCCTGAATATGGAGGTGAAACCAAATTGTATCCTTGTCCGTTAACCACAAACCCTAGTCCCGGCCCCCCATACTCAAACGATCCGTTGTTGAGCATGTTTTGAGAAAAGGAATTATTAATCGATGAGAAGATTACAATTACAAAGACGAGCAGACAGAATAATTTATTGCAAATGCGCATGATTCAAAAGTAAAAAATCAAAACGAAAAGCAAAATAAAATAATGATTTTTTGGATAATGAAAGCGCATAATATAATTTCAGATTTTTTCAGAAAGCAGGAGACCTTAACCCAAAAAATTAAACGTACACCAGGATTTATTGCTAAAAAAAGGTGACCATAGCTGATCACCTTAATAAAATTAGAATTTGTATTTATTACGGGCAGGTAATGAATGTACCTACCATCGTACCATCCACAAAATTATTGTTTACTGCATCAATTGCCGCATTAAGTTGTGATACCGTGTAATTTGAAGTACAACCTCCCAATACCTTATTACCTTCTGCAATCAATTGGTTAACGGTCCATCCCTGGAAAGTTCCTGTAGCAATTACCATTGAACCTAGATTGGTATTAGATGCTCCAAAATTTGAATCATAAGCATCGAATCCAACCGAAAGACTTAAAGCGGTTACCTGACCTGCCAAAACACTTATTGAAGTAGTAGGATTTGTGTAAGACTGTGTTAAAGCAACCGGTGTTCCACCTTGTGGCAAGAAATCAGTTACTGCTTGTGCTGAAGTAAGGCTGATTGTATTTCCGCAACCCACAGTTAAACCACCTGGAAATGCAGCTGCAAAATTTGCATGCAAATAAGCGCCAGGATTATTTCCGTTAGGAGTTGATCCCCATCCGCCTTGCGTTTGTGTTCTGAAGTCACCGTTGTTAATTACGCAAGGATTGCTGCAAGATTGTGTGCAATAACTCATAATCATAGCCCAGCTGTTTCCGCCAAAAGGATTTCCTTGTCCCCAACCGGTTTCAGTTTGGGTGATGTTTCCGGAACCATCAACCTTTACAACTTCTGCATGAGCAGCAACGCAATAGCAAGAGCTAAGATTTGCTAATGAAATAGTATAAGTGAAAGATGTTACACGTGGATTGTGTGTGGTTTGATTTGGAAATTGACCAATAATTGGGTTGCCGCCATTATTCGTAGGTATTGCATTGCATGCTCCAACATATAAATGTGTTTTCTGTATTTCCCAACCACCGGTTGTGGTGTAGGTTACATACACGTTATTCGCATCATTAGAGATGCTGATGGTACCTGCAATAATATTTTGACCAGCCATCAGATTCTGTACCTGAGGTGTTCCGCAAGTAACAGTGTTGGAGGTATTGTTTATTGACAGCTGAGGTGTTGGAGCGGCCTGACGTTCGCAAGCAATAAATGCGAATAATGCTAGGGATAGTACTACGATTGATTTGATTGTTTTATTCATTTTTGTTTGTGTTTTTATCATTTTTATTTTTTCGACAACAATGTTAGATATCAGAAACTCTAAATTAAATTTTTTCATCGAATAAAACAACGATAAATGAAAATTAGGTGTTACAACGTAACCTCTTTTTGACTTTTAATAGGCGATTAAACATAGGCTTCATTCATTTTTACTTAGTCAATTAATTCATTTATTATTTAATCAATTTGCAACGCTGAATAATTGCTCAATTCTAATTGAATTGGCTTGATTAGTTGTTGTGATTGAACTTTGTATTTTAAGTATCAGAAAAGAAAAATCCTTACCACAACTTTGAAACTGAAATTCAATAGGGTGTTCAGTTACCAATGCCATTTTAATAAATCCTAAACCGCCGCCACCTTTAGCGCTGAACTTATCATTGGTAAGCTGTTCAAGGTAATGTTCTCTCAGTGTTCCATTAAGAAGCATAGCGTTGACATTTTTAATTCTTTCCGTTAACTGTACAACTTCATAATGGTACACAAGATTTGTAGCGTGAAAATTAATTTTATCCAAATGACTACTTGCAATAAAGTAATTATGTTGTGTATCGGAATTATCTTTAGCTCCGTGCAACAACTGGTTTTGTATGATTTCCAAAGCAAGAAAAAAGCAACGTTTAACAATGGGTTTTCTCAGTTTTTTTTCAATCAATCGGCTTTCTAAATCACCGCAGGTTTTAATAGCGCTAGCACTGTTTAATCCCCCATCGTAAACGTGTAGGATAGTTTCAGACAATGATACCTGATAAAAATGTTTTTCAAAAAGTAATTCGAATTCTTTTTCTACTTGCGTAGTTCCCAGCCATAACGAAAGCTAATTACGCAATAAAAAAATGGAAATGAAATCATTTTAACCTACATATTCATGTAAAAAATATCTATCCTAACAATGAATTTTTCCATTATCATTGTGAATAAATAATTGAGTTTATTATAAACCGTGAAATCACCTGTGCATATTATCATTTTAATTCTTTTTACTTTTTTTTATTTAGGCTCATTTTACGCTCAGGATTTAAATCCTGCCTACGATGTGTTTTCAGTTAATGATGGCCTTGCCGATAATCGCGTAAATGAAATTACTCAGGATGAAAAAGGCATCTTATGGATTGCAACGCAAAATGGTTTATCTAGGTACGATAATTTTAATTTTTTTAATTTTTCAATTGAAACTGATTCAGTATTTTTTCCTGACAATCAAGTAGACGCCTTTTGTAAAAGCAAAAAATATATTTTGCTATTGTCTAAAAGTTATGGGGCAATTCAATTAGACCCTTTAATTGGTAGTTTTACATGGCTACACAGAAGAGGAATTCTTTCGGCAGATGTTTCCGGAGACAGTTCTGTTTTTGTTTTTTCTGACGGAAACATCGAGTTTTATCTAAAGAACAAAAAAATTTCAACTAAAAAGGTTGGCGCTACTCCTTTCGCCAGCGTGTTGCTACATAATAATAAAATTTATTTTTCTTGTGACAAAGATGGTGTTGAAGTAATCAATCCTTTTTCCATGAAGACAGAAGGAATAATACCTTCAGAAACAATGGAAGCAAACGGAAGACTATTACACTCCGTTAAATTTGGACTTATTTATCATGCCGGAAAAAGAGTTTTCGTAATAAACAGCAAAAACGAGTTGGAACTTCATCCTGAATTTAAGGACAAATTTGATATTACTTTTTTTTGTGAAAATAAAACTGGTGACCCAAACTTTATTAATCATTTTAAAACTCCCTTTGTTAGTGCTTACGGGTTTTACAATAAGATTCAATTTAATAGAAAACTGAACGCTCAGGTTAAATCACTGTTTGTCGTAAGTGAGAATTGCTTTTTCTTATCGACTAACCAAGGTGTTTTGAAAAGTATGTTTAAATATAATATTGCTAAACCAATAGATGATAATTATCTGTTTAATGAAGACTTATTAAGATTGAGGAAAGGTATTGTTGAAGGCCCCGATAGTTCGGTTTACCTTCTGGGATATCCGGGAATCCTTAGATATAAAAATGGTGGGCTTTCATTAATTGACACGAGTAATTTAATTACAAAGACAGGTATTATAATTAATGATCGCTTATATTGTATTACCGAAGGATCTGGCTAATTAAGTTTTAATACGCAAGGGAAAATTGTAAAAACACGGCACATTACAAAAGACATTTCTGATAGCGAAAATTTTTCAAGTCTTTCATTAATTAATAAACATGAATTGCTTTTATGGAAGGAAGATTGGCTGATGGTCTTCAACACCAAAACAAATGAAAGCAGAAAGCTAAATATTAAACCTCCCTCCGCTTTGTTTAAAATCTTGAGAGATACAAACGATAATTCCTTCTGGGGATGTAGCAATGAAGGACTAGTTCATTTCTCATTAACTCCTTCGGGACAAGTCTTCAGGGAAATAGGAAAAATTAAAATTCCTCAATCAAAATGCAATGATTTTTTATTGTTACCACAAAACAAACAAATTTTAATTGCGACCAATACAGGTATTCTCATTTATGAATTAAATAGTCTTAAAATTAAAAATGAAGTACCGTTTAGTTTCGAGCGCTATCCTATTTCAGTACTGTCTTTGCTAAGTGAAAAAAATGGAAGAATTTGGACCTCCACCTCTTCAGGTATTATCGTCTTCAATTTAAAATCTGGTGAGCATTACGCATTAAATAAGTCTCATGGATTATTGAACACAGAATTTTGTTCGGGATCTGCAATGCAAATGATAAATGGAGAAATGATGTTTGGAGGGTTGAATACTTATGAACTGCTGAGCCCTTTAAAATTTGACGGTGTAAAATATGAAAATGATTTTTTATTTCAGCAATTCAACATAACAAAAAAAAACGGTTCTAAATGGTTGATGAAAATGAATGGTGATGTTTGTGAAAACATTGAGTTGCTAAGCGGTAAAGAACAGGTTTTAATTTTTCTGGCCAATAAGGATTTAATCGAAAGTGCCAACTATAAATTCGAATACAGAATAAATGAAAATAGTTGGGTACTTTTAAATAGAAACACACCTATTTTAATTGCTGACTTACCTTATGGAGAACACAAGCTACAAATTAGAATGATAAATCCTTTTGGAAACAAATGTGCAGATAAAATATTTTTAATAAACTCTGTAATACCATTTTATCAGCGATCGGGATTTCTTTTTACTTTAATTCTGTTGGTGTTAGGTCTTTCTGTTTATTCTTACTTTTCCTTCAGAAAAACTAAAAGAATATCTGATGAAACGAAAGAAAGAATTGCTATGGAATTACACGACGAGGCGGGCACGGTTTTAACCAGATTGTCTCTTTTACTATCCGGTAAATCTGATCTAAATAAAAATCGTGAACTTTTGGTTTCTGGAATAAATGAGGCATTAATTAGTGTTCGAACCTCAATTAGTTCTTTTTCTCAAAGGAGCTTCAAAATTCTTAACCTCGAGGACGGAATAAAAGAATTTATTAATAAGGCCATTGTTAACACAGATATAGCTTGGTCTTTCCGCAAGAGCTATGACAACGACTCTACGATATCTTCAGAATTATACAGAGACATCAAGCTTTGTGTTTATGAAGTATTCACCAACATTTTGAAGCATGCTAATTGCAAAAACATTTTTATAGAACTTAAGAGGGAAAAAGACATTATGGTTTTAAAAATATCTGACGATGGAGTTGTCACAGACACCAAACAAATTACCGAAGAAGGAAATGGGATAGGAAATATTAGAAAACGTGTAAAAAGAAATATGGGTGATTGTAATTTTTCAGTCAGTGAAGGCGGTTCTGGTTTGACAGTTGAATTAAAATTTCCAATCAAATGAAAAGCGTTGTAATCATAGATGACGACAGAAAAATGGCTAAATTAATGCAAGAAAACATTAATCAGATTTCGGATTATAATTGCGAACACACCTTTACTAACCCCTTAGAATATTTACAACAGTCAATTCATGCAGATATAATTTTACTTGACATTGTTATGCCTGAAATGAATGGCTTGGAAGCAATTACTAAGATTTTGGAAAAAGCTCCAAACAGTTCGATCATTATTAATTCAATAAAAGATGACTCGGATACTATTTTTAAAGCAATGCAATCCGGAGCATTGGGCTACATTGACAAGCAGAGTTTCGTAAACAATTTTAAAGAAGTTTTTGAAAGCGTCGAAAATGATGGGGCATATATGACACCAAAAATTGCTCGTAAGGTTTTTAATTTTTTCCAAAAACCCATGGGCATTTATGAGAAACTATCTCCACGGGAAACGGAAATTGTTCAGGGTATTCTGGATGGTTTGAGTTATAAATTAATCTCAGACCGGTATAACGTTTCAATCGACACGGTACGATTTCATATTAAAGCGGTATACCGAAAATTAAAAATTAACAGTAAGGCAGAACTCTTTAAAGTTTTTAAAATAAACAAGTAACTCTTATCGCAAATTTTTTTCTTGAATTGCCATTGATTAAAACAGTTTAAAAATTTCTGTTCAAGAACTTTAACGAGAAAAGATTTCAAAAAAAAGAGGCTTTCGCCTCTATCTATTATTGTGCCTTCAGCATTTGAATCTCTGACTGTATTTTCAAGTCTTCACCCACCAATACTCCTCCTGTTTCCAAAGGCGCATTCCAACTCAATCCGAAATCTTTACGATTTATTTTTCCTTCTACTGTAAAACCAGCTTTAGTGTTTCCATAAGGGTCTTTTCCGATACCGCCAAAATTCATTTTAAGTGATATAGGTTTCGTTACATCTTTTACAGTCAAATTTCCATTAAGCGTGAATTCTTCCTCATTTTTCTTTTCTACAGATGTACTTTCAAATTTTATATGAGGAAATTTTTCAGCATCAAAAAATTCAGGCGAACGTAAATGTCCATCGCGTTGCTCGTTGTTGGTGTCAATTGAATTCACTTCAGCATTGAAATTAATTTTTGCTTTAGTGAAATCATTGCCTTCTGTTTCTGCACTTGCATTAAACTTATTGAAACTGCCACTTACATTAGCAATCATCATGTGTTTCACTTTGAAATTGATTTCGCTGTGTATTGGGTCTAAAGACCATTTTGTTGTTTCCATTTTTCTTGTTTTTATATTGGTGATTAAAATATCATGGGTACATCCATAATCAGGATTTCTGTATTATCGCTGTTGGTTTTAATTTTCACTTCTTCAACTGACCATATTCCGAATCCGTCTCTTTTTTCTAACTGCTCTCCGTTTATCTCGGCACTACCTTCAATAAGAAAAAAATAGGCCCCGTTATTTTTTCCTTTTATCAAATACGAAGCATTAAAATCTTTTTCAAAATTTCCCAAATAAAACCAGCCATCCTGATGTATCCACGCCCTCGATTCCCCACCTTTTGGAGACACCACCTCTTGGAATTTATTTCTTTGCTCTTCTCTGTTGTAAGTAATTTGATCGTATCTGGGTTCAACATTTTTCTTATTCGGAAAAACCCAAATTTGAAGTAGTTCCACTTCCCTGTCTTTATTGGCATTGTACTCGCTGTGCGTTATACCGGAACCCGCACTCATTACCTGTATTTCTCCCTGATGAATTACTTCACTGTTACCCATACTGTCTCTATGCGCCAAATCACCTTTAAGTGGAATCGTAATGATTTCCATGTTGTCATGAGGGTGCGTTCCAAAGCCCATTCCTCCGGCAATTACATCATCATTTAGGACACGCAGAGCGCCAAAATGCATTCTGGAAGGATTGTAATAATTGGCAAAACTGAATGTATGATGTGTCTTTAGCCACCCATGATTCGCATGACCTCTTGTGTTTGATTTATGTATTACGAAGTTGTTCATTTAAATTCTGAATTTATCCAGCAGATCACTCAACAATTCTGCTTCTTTTTCACTAATTGTTTTTTTTAGTTGAGTAATTTGTTTTTTTAACGGGTCACTGATTTCTTTAATCAGTTGAATGCCTTTTTGAGTAATGATGATGTCCATTTTTCTCCTATTGGTTTTGCATAAACTTCTTTTGGCCAAGCCGAGCTTTACAAGTTTGTCCACTAGTCTGGTTACATCGTTACCCTTGTCGAGCATAACCTCTTTAATTTCCCCGGCTGAAACCGCTTCCGGAAACCGACCATTCATTATTCTTAAAACATTGTAGTGTTGAGGTAATAACCCATAACCCTTAAACATTTCATTTTGTCTGTCACGTAAAAAATTTGCTGTGTAGATAATATTAATCAGCGCCTTCTGATAGCTGTTCTCAAATTTACTTTGTTTTATTGCCTCTTCAATTTTCACACCTCAAATATAGTTACAACAACATTTGTTACAACAAATAAAACAAAAATTAACAT
>JBKCIQ010000180.1:0-9847 GCA_046302135.1 Bacteroidota bacterium
CCCACCATTTTATTTTCAACATTTCCTGAATCTGAATTTCACTAAATCTGTATTTTACAATCTGAATTGGACAACCTACAGCAATTGCATAAGGAGGAATATCTTTGGAAACTACAGCTCCTGCTCCTATTACTGCTCCATCACCAATAGTTACACCATCCAAAACAGTAACATTCATTCCAATAAAAACATCATTACCTATGTTTATCATCTTTCTCTCAATAATTTTATCGTTCTCGCTAAGAGTTACTCCATTTTGTTTACCTGTAGAATAAAACATGGGGGAAGTAGAAATTCCATTTGTAGGATGAATACCCCATCCGGATATAAAATTTGGACCAATAGAGCAAAATTTTCCAATCCTGGTTTTTGAAATTGCAGCGTCTGGAGACACATAAGAATAATTCCCAATTACTGAATCTGTAATAATGTACGGCTCATAAAGTCCAACACTTTTATAGATCCAAGTATTCAATAAAATATTATCATTATTTTTTATTTCTTTAATTAATTCTTCCTTTTTTAAAGTAAAAATTTCCTCAACGGAAATTTTGATAAGATTATGTATTCTTTTTTTTATTTTATTTTTTAGAGACAGGGAAATTTCTGTTTTAGGATGTTCATTTTTTTTCGGTCTCGATGGGGATTCCTTTGTCTTAGGTTGTAACGGTAAATAAAACTCCTTAATAAACTTAACTGCATCTAAATTTTCTTCTATTTTAATTTTCTTAACCTCAATTTTTTCAGCTAAAAAATTATGAGTATAAATATTTGTAGTTCCATTATTAATACCACTACTATCAAAGCCAATGTTGTTTACCAATGAGGAATTAGGATAAAGTGTAAATCCACCATTAATAAAAACACTTGTGTGCCATTTTATAAACCAAGTTTTTAAAGATCCATATTTGTTTGCAATTAATTGAGAACCTAAAAAATTACCGCCAAATTTATTTAGCTCCTGCCACTTATTGCTTTTATCCAAAAAATCAATTAATGCATCTGTACTGCGTTCAAATTTAGCCCATGATCTGCGCCATGTAGCCCACCCCCAACACAATGGTACGTTGTAAAAAAAAGTTTCAGGGAGGCTCGGACAATTAGGGTAATTAAATCCAGATATATGATAAACTTGTTCTATATTTTTATAAAATTCAAGTGCATCATTCATAAATTTTAAAAATCCAACGGAAGTTACGATATCATCCTCTAAAACAATTACTTTATCGTATTTTTTAAGAACAAAAGTAACCCCATCTATTATTGAATCTGCGAGTCCCTTATTTTCATTGGACTCAATAACAATCACCTCTTTACACCATTTTTTTTCCTTAACGACTCCTCGTGTCTGATCTATTAATAATTTTTCTTTATCTGTTGAATTTAATAAAGGACCATCTGCGAAAACATACAGAATCGATTCTTTGGCCAAATAATTATTTTCCAAAGCAGTCAGTGTTTTCCTTGTGTGCTCTGGTCGATTAAAAATAAATAAAACAACCGGTGATAAATCCATTTTAAATAAACCTATTTTATTGCGTCGATAATTAGTGAAGTATATGCTAGTTTTCCGTTTTGATTTCTTGAATCATAACGCTTTGATCTTAATACGCGGCCCCCATCATCAGACCATTCCCGAAAATGAAAATTTCCGTTCTCATCCCAATATTCAAGCAAAGTGACTTTAAATCCTGCTGACTCTAACCTTTGAGTTAACGATTTATAATTATATAAAATTTTATGATCTTCAGCTCCTAAACCATGTCCACCAGGCTTAACATAGTCAATATAATTTTTATCCGGATGAAAACCGTCTGGAACAGCTATTCGAAAAACTCCACCTTTTTTTAAAAACCTATAGCAATTTTTTAGAGCCTTTTCTGAATCTATATCGGATAAATGTTCCCAAACATGTTCAGAAAAAACATTATTTACTTTTAAAAATTTCAAGTATTTCTTCCAGTCATTTTCATCTGTTATATCTAATGAGTTTTTATCCGTATTAAACCATTCGTAATTGAAACCGCTTTTTCCTGAGCCGATGTTAAACTTTATTAATTTTAGATTGTATAATTTAAAAAATAGTTCATCCTTCGGAAATTTAAAAAATAATTTTAAAATTTTATTTGTAATTCTTTTTAACAACTAAATAATTTAATGAAAACAGTTTTACGATTAATTATTTACAGAAGAATTAATAATTCTGGACAAGTTTTTAATTGACCTCTCCATCGAAAAAAAATCGATTATACGTTCCCTAGCAGCAAATCCCATTTTCTCAGTTTTTATTGGATTTGTAGCAAAATCCATCATGCATTTAATTGTTCCGTCTAAATCGTATTCGTTTACAAGAAGCCCAGTTTCTAAATCTATAACCACATCCTTAATTCCTCCATGTCTTGTTGCAATAATACCTAACGCGGAAGCAGATGCTTCCAGTAGAGTAACGGGTGTGCCTTCTGAATCACCATTTTCGGTTAGAACTGAATGCTGAATAAAGATAGTTGCCTTTTTCATCTCCTGTGCCATCTCATTATTCGTTAAAGATCCCTTAAAATCAATTCTATCCTCAATTTTTAAAGCTTTAGCAATTTGTTTACAGGCCATATATAACTCTCCATTGCTACCTAAACCTCCATCACCAGCCATTACAAGTTTAGCTGTAGGTATTTGCTTTACTACTTCACTAAATGCCATAATAACTAACTGAGGAGCTTTTTTATTAACAAACCTTCCTGCAAATAAGAAATTTGGCTTACTATAATCCTTATTAAAAGGTGCAAACATAGAAATATCAACTCCACATGAATTGTAATGAATTTTCTCTTTAGGAGCACCCATCATAACCAATTTTTCAAGCATATCCTTAGATACTACAATTAAAGCGGAAGACAATTCAAACAATTTCAAATAAGATTTATAATTTGCCTCAACAATTGATTTTTGATAAATATCAAAACCATGAAAATGCACAACTAAAGGAATATTCAATTTTTGACAGATACTCATTACATTGATACCTGTTAATCCATATTCAGCCAAAACAACATCAATTTTATTTTTCAATAAAAAATTTTTCAATCCCCTCTCTAAAAAATTAGTTTCATCTTCAGAAATTATTTTATTTTTTATTTTTTCAAAAAAATTAAAATCACTATGGAAGGAAATAGGAATATCGTTATTATCAAATTTAGGAAACCAACCTCCATGTAAACAAAAATTCTGGAAAGGTAAATACTTAACATGCGCCTGGATAAAAGTTTCTGACGAAGAGCTTTTGTTAGGATAAATAATACAAAGTTTTTTTTTCAAAAAATTAACGGCTTTTTAAAATAAAAATAAATTGATGAGCAGTAAGTGAACTAAAAATATTAATACTTTTCAAGCTATCATCATCAGTTATCGTCGATGAAACAGACGTTGAATGAAAAAATGAGTTTCCCATAGGTAAAATATTTTCAATTTCAAATCCAGAATTAAAAATTATTTTTTTTAAGTCGTTTAAGGAATAATGACCTCGCCAATCTGGATGGAAATATAAATTTTTGTAAGTAATTTTTTTTACTCTCCTGCTAATATGATTAAAATTAAAATAAGAAACGATCAACTTACCATTATTACCCAACAAAAGACGAATATTCTTTAGAAATGAATCAACATCCTCAACATATTCTAATAATCCGGAACATACAACTAACTTCACGCCCTGAATTTCAAAAGGCAATGACTGTGAATTAAAGTCACATTTATAAAAAATAAAATCAGTCTCATTTTTTGGCTCAATAAAATCAACTCCTATGTAGGAAATCTGTTTTTTAAGTAATTTTCTCAAAGTACCAGTTGCACAACCTAAATCAACAACTTGTACGTAATCTAGAGAGTTAATTATTTTAGCAATAATTCTAATCCTTAAATGAAACTTATTATAGTTGGTAACATCAGTCTCCCAACGTTTAATTGCTTCTTGGTTTTGTTTCATGTCAAAAATCAAGATTTTTTGAGGCCATTACCGCTAATTTATCTAATGCTTTTGGCAATCTATTTCTAACTTCTTCAAAATCATTTAGAAAATACCTGTATGTAATTTCCCACTCTTCGAAATCAGAAAATGAATCAACCTGATATTTTTCAAAGCCTAGTTGAGTAAAAATACCTCTTGTCTTTTCTTCATACCCTAACCCCATTGATATTGTACCACCCAACATTGCCAAAATTGCTCCGTGTAAACGCATACCTATAAAAGCATCAAATTCACCAAATTTTGAAATAAGCTTCTCAGTCGAATATCGATTTTTATCAACTTGTATTCTTTTTCGGTAGTTAACATCTATTTGATTTACTATTCGTTCTGCTAGAATTGAGTCATCAACATATTCTCGAATACCCTGGCAAGTTGATAAAAAATAAATTTCCTTAGATTCATCCCTAAGTATTAGGTTACACAATTTGACAGCGTTATGAAAAAGTAAATCCATATTTGCATTTTCATAATTCCACTCTCTAAAATTCACTACAATTTTTTTTAAAAAACCCTTTTTGGGTTTAAATAAATCAGGCCTAAGATTTCTCCATAAAAATGCCATATCAGTTGTAACAATAACATTGTCACAAGAAAAACCTATACTCCTTAAATTCTCATAGGAGGTATTGTCTCGGACATAAATTCGAAATAAATTTTTAAAAACTGAAGAAACTTTTAATATTGTTTCCTTTTTCCAAAAAGGACCAATAGATTGTCCGCATAAAATTACCCTTTTTCCTTTTGTTATTGCATAATTAAATCCTGATAATCTATCATCAACGGGATAAAAGTCATGTAAAAATCCGCCAGGAGAAGAAATAATAATGTCAGCTTTATCATATAATTTTCGGGTTATTCGCTCTGATCTGTTCAGTAACAACCTAATTAATGGAGAATTATTCGTGAAATTTAATTTTTCCTGTAAAAACTCCCTGAGTTTTCTTGTGATTCTATTAACTTTTTTGTCGGTAAATTCCAAATCAGATTCAAAATCTATGTCAGTTAAATTCTTTCTGCACAATTGTAAATTCATACATAAAACATGAATTCTTGGATTTTCATACTTTAATTTTAATGAAAGAATTAATGCCCTAAGAAGAGCTTCATCTCCCCCATTTAGTGGTACCGAATTCGTAATTAAAATGCGCAATTATCTACTCTTTTTGCAACAACTAAATACAATGCTGCATTTTCCTTTCTAGATATTTCAGAATAAAAACTATCAGCAAAACAAATTATTTGCTGCATTAAAACACAAAACGGAACCTTAAGGAATTTAGGTAAACTAGCACTAATTGCATCCTGAAATAAAGCCAAAGCTGCAGCAGCAAATCCAAAAATTCCAATTGACTTTTCAATTTCCCATCCATTATCTTTAAGAATTTTTTTCAAACCAGAAGCTGTCCACCGCCAATAATCGTTTGGATTGGGATGATAAAACCAAAAGCCGTGTGTAGACAATATTAAGTATCCTCCAGGTTTACAAACTCTGCGCGCTTCCTTTAAATAATTTGGTGGAGATTCTACATGTTCTAAAACCTGAGTAGAGATTACAAAATCCGTTGATGCATCGGGAAAGTCTATTTTACCAGTGATTCTATCAATAATGACATTTGCTGAATTTTTGTAATCAATGTCTGCGCCTATGTATTTAGAGACTTCCTTTTCAAATAATGACTTATAGGGCATAGTTCCGCAACCGTAATCAAGAATAATCTTATCCCTGAAATTTTTATCTTTTATTACAGTTTCAATGGCCTTCCTTAAACCAATTAAACCATAATATCTGCTATTGTACCACTTTGGAAAAAGTCTAGGATCCTTATTCAACTCACTCATTCTATTAAAATGTTTTTATACCAATTCTACAGGTGTAATCAATTCGGTTTAAATACATCTTGATATTTTTTTCTTTAAAATATTCCTCTACGGCTTGACGTGCTCCTTTCCAATGCCCATAATCATCAATAATTAAAATACCATTTTTTGATAAAAGTGGAAATAATATTTCAAGTTCAAATTTTGTTGTACTGTACCAATCAGTATCTAATCTTAATAAAGATATCGAATCCGGTTTTGATTTTTTTAATGTTTCAAAAATATCCCCTTCAATAAAATTCATTCTTTCTGAGCTATAACCCGTGGAAAATAGGTTTTGCCTTACTTCATTAAGAGTTGGATATTTATTATTTTTTTCCCAATTTGAAACAATTGTTTTTGCATCCATACCCGTAATTGATACATCCTTGCATATATCTGGCTTGCTCATTCCATTTTCAAAAGTATCATATAAAAATATTTTTCTAGTTGATTTTCTTTTTAAAAGTAATTTGGCTACCAACATCATACCACCTCCCCTCCATACTCCACATTCAACTATGTCCCCAGTTATTCCAGCATCTTCTATATATTCAATTGCATTAATTAATGAGTATAATCTCTCTTTACTAGTCATCGTATAATCTTGAACAGAGGCTATAAGTTGTTGCTCCTCTTCAGAAAAATCTGGAAATGAATGAAAAAAATTATTTTGATTTATCGAAGTCTCAACTTCACTTTTTGAATTACTAATTGATACATCCTTCCCGAGGTAATTTACAACTTTTTTAATGAATTTCCTCATGATAATTTATTTACATGCCAAGAATTATCTTCAATATAAACACACGCGTCTCGAACCCAATTATAGTCCCTTTTCTTCCCAAACATTACTACCTCAAAAGAGCAAATTTTTTCAATTGTTTGAATTTTTTTTCCTGTGCCTAATTCTCCAAAATGAACTGTAAGACAATAATTACCAAGATATAATTTTAAATTCGGAAAAGAACACTTTAATAAATAACATCCAGCCTCTCTGGCAAAAGACTTATCTGAATCAAAATTCCAACAATGAACAACTGCAAAATCATATTCATTAATTATTTGAAAGGAAATTGCGGCACCATTTAGTGGCTTGGGAATATGAACTTCTATTTCCACATCCATTTTTTCACAGTTCAATTGAAAATTATTCGGTAATGAAGTGAAAATTTGAACTCTTGTGACTTTTGGTTCATTGGCTAAATCATTTTCTAAGTAAATTCCTCCAATTGATTTACCTTCCATCAAATAATCGTTTATAACAAATTGGGTTTCGCCTTGACTACTTATTTGACCATTTTTTAAATTGATACATTTACTAGTCAATGTTGACACAGCTTGCATATTATGACTAACAAACAAAACTGTTCTACCTTGCCCACTAACATCCTTCATTTTACCCAAACACTTCTTTTGAAACTCCGAATCGCCTACTGCCAATACCTCGTCAACAATTAAAATCTCCGATTCTAAATGAGCAGAGACACCAAATGCCAAACGAACATACATTCCGCTGCTATATCTCTTTACTGGAGTGTCAATATATCTTTCAACTCCACTAAATTCAATTATTTCATCTAGTTTTGACTTGATTTCCTGTTTTGTCATTCCCAATATAGCTCCATTTAAAAAAACATTCTCTCTTCCTGTTAAATCAGGGTGGAAACCAGTACCAACTTCTAAAAGTGAAGCTATCCTTCCCTTAGCTTTTACTTCACCAACTGTTGGGCTTGTAACCCTTGATAGTATTTTTAATAAAGTTGATTTTCCAGCGCCATTTTTCCCAATAATTCCCAAGACCTCTCCTTGTTTAACTTCGAAATTGATATCTTTTAAAGCCCATACCACATCGTTTTTTGAACTTTTCTTCGTTCTGTCATTTACCTCTCCAATTTTCAAATATGGATCCTCTTTACCTCTTATTTTGGAAATCCAACGATTTAGATCTTTAGAGAATGTTCCCGTTCCGGTGTCTCCTAAGCTATATTGTTTCCCTAGATTTTCTACTTTTATAACAACATCACTCATTGATCAAATAACATCAATAAAATTTTTTTCAGTTTTATTAAACACAATTATTGCAATTATGAGCAATAATAACATTACGCACATAGAATAAATAAGCCCACCCCATGACCAGGTACCAACACCAATTAACGCATATCTAAAAGCCTCCATAATCCAAACAAAAGGATTCCATTTTAGGTAGCTGGATAGTTTTGCAGGCATGTCTGTAATTGAGTAAACAATAGATGAACCATACATTAATGCTTGAATTAATATACTAGTTATGAAATTGAGGTCGCGATATTTAATTGTAAGTGCAGAAACTATCAAGCCCATCGATAGACCATATACAGCTGGGAAAATTATCAAAACAGGAAAAAATAATATTTTTAAATCCGGTTTTCCAGAATATCCTTTAAAAACAAAAATAAAATAGATAATAAAAAATAATATTAACTGAACTCCAAATTTATAGAGATTGGATATGGTAATTGAAATTGGTCTCACTAAGCGTGGGAAGTATACCTTACCAAAGATAGAGGCATTGCTTAAAAAAGTTGTTGAGTTTTTCAAAAAACAATCTGAAAAATAAGTCCACGGAACAAACGCTGCCAAATAGAATAACAACCTAGGTGCTCCTTGAGTAGGGATATTTGCTATTACACCAAAAATTATAGAAAATAATAATACATGCAATAAAGGCTGAATGAACATCCACAAGGGTCCCAAAACTGTTTGTTTATACTGAGATACAAAATCTCTTTTCACAAACAATAAAATTAAATCCCTATATGTCCATATTTCCTTTAAATTTATTTCATACCACTTGTTTTTAGGCCTAATAATTAATGTCCAATTGTCGTCTTTATTTTGCATAGGTTTAAACGAAGTAGAAGATGATCTAAAAAACTAAAAATTAACGTAACAAAAATTGAAAATTAGCTGATTTTTTTCAAGATGCTATCAGGCAATTTTACCCTAACATTGTATCCAATTCCTTCTAGGTAAATTTCAAATATTTTCTGGTCATTTTCCTCAATTACAATTCCCTCCAAATTCTTTAATGGTCCAGATGATATTAAAATTTTATCTCCTTTACCTATTTTTTTCACACCGGAAAATGATTCTAAATGATACCCAAGATCAATAAGTTGCTTCATTGCGTTAACCTCATTTTCGTAAACAATACCAACTTTCCCATTTAGCCTTACAAAGTTTACAACTCCTTTGGTACCATAAACAATCTCTTTTTCATTTTCACTCTTAAGCTTTACAAAAATATACCCTGATATGAGAGGGAATTCTACAAATTTCTTTCTATCACTCCATTGACGTAATGTTTTAACCAAAGGAAGATATGAGTTAATTCCTTTTTCCCTTAACATTTCATACACCCTTTTTTCTTGGCGAGAGGCAACGTATACTGCATTCCAATGCAATGTCATTTTTATTTAAAGCTTCGCCTCCTCAGTCACATATGACTAAGTGAGCAGTTAATTCAATAGTATTATTTAGTCCAAAGCAACAACGGCTCGGTATTCCCCTCTTTTATTTTACTTAATGAAAAATCTTCGCGTGAAAATATCACATATCTAACCTTCTTATCTATCTTTTTTTCTACCTTTTCAACAAGTTCAAGTAAATAAATACTATCAATTTTCCCAACAAAAACCAAATCGATAAGATCCGAATCCAAGCCCCTTGCAAACTTACCTACCAGGTAAACTTCCTCAACATCACCTAATCTATTGATAACATGTTCTATTATTTTATCAAGCCCCACTGTCTTCATTACCATACTGTGAAGATCTTTGTAGAAAAAATGACTAATATTTACCTTGAAAATCTTTTTGTTACCAAAATTTCTGGAAGTTAACAAACCGGCACTTTCGAATTTGTTTAACTCTAACCTTATAGCATTAGTAGATTCTCCAAATTCTTCCTCAAGATTCCTTAAAT
>JBKCIQ010000181.1:0-3321 GCA_046302135.1 Bacteroidota bacterium
TTCTTGATGTTTGATAAGTTCTGTTTCAGTGTCAACTAGCAATTTTTCTTTGTCTTTATTTTTTGGATTTTTTTTGATTTCCATCATAACATTCACAAGCTTCTCTTGTATTTTTCGTTCTTTTTCTTTGTTCTGATAGTCAGATTTCATCATGCTGGAAATGTAAGTTGCTTTTTTATACAAATCGCTAAGCTCATTTAATTGATTTTTTTCTCTTTCTAATTCGTTGATTAGAGAACTGTCATTAGTGCTTTTGTTTGATATTAATTTGTTTAAAGAGTCAATTTTGGTTTCTTTATTGTCAATTGCTTCCTTCAGGTTAAATAGAGTTTTTTCTGAATTTTTTATTTGTTTATTTAATTCATCTACTTCCATTGAAATTTCTTTCAAATCATTATTTGCCATTTCTATTAATTGGTTGTTGTCTATATTCTTTTTCTTATTAGATTTTTCATTTTCGATATTTTTATCGTTTTTAATTTCATTTGTATTTTTGTTGTTAGTATTATTTATTGTTGTATCGCTTTTAACACTGTCTAAATCATTATTATTGAAATTATTTATTTCTTCTGGACTTGTGATATCCATTTTCATTTTTTCCAAAAGGATCTTTTTAATTGACTTATAATTGTTTTCATTATCCTTGTCACCAATAAAGCTTTTAATTATTAGTTTTCCGTCTTCATAGGTTGCAACTTGTTTAACCGGTGAATGATCATAAGTTATAGGGATGTTTACAGATTGACTTTGAGTTGTAAGACCGGGTGTTTCAATTGTAAAAATGAAATTTTTACCATTTGGGATTTCAAACAGATATTTTCCGTTTTCATCACTTTTAAATGGGCCGTAAGATTCGCCGGTTTTAATATCTTTTACATAGATAGTGGAGATTCCAGTTGTGCCATCCGTTTTTAAAAATTCTCCGGCAACCATTCCCATGCTGACAGGCCTCCTTTCAATATCCAATTTATAAACATCAATTTTTCCAGTTTCGCTAATTCTAGTACTTGAGAATATTGCAATTTTCTCTAAAGAATCTGTCACATATTGTATATCGTCTAGCGGTGTATTTATAGGAAAAGCCATATTTTCGGGTTTGCTCCAATCTTTTAAATTTTCATCCCAAACCGATTTAAAAATATCATATCCTCCTATGCTGTTGTGTCCCTTACTGCAGAAATATAATGTTTTATTATTCTGTGATAGAAAGGGGTAGTCTTCATCGTATTCAGTATTTATTGCTTTTGAAATAGCAATTGGTTTGGAGAATTCACCATTAGCCTCTCTTTTTGCGATGTAGATATCCTTACCGTTTTCTCCTTTATCACCATAACTTGCAAATAATATTGTTCCTTTATCCTTGCTTTGAAATAAAATAATTCTATCTTTTTTCTTTTTGTCAGCAGGCAATTTAAATTCTTCTGGTTTTACAATTAGATTTCCCCCAAATATGCTGCTTTGATAACTTCTGAAATAATCGGAAATTGGTAGTCGTTTTTTCTCTAAAACAATCATATTTGGGAAGTTGCCTAGCTTTGTTTTACCATTTCTTGCCATTTGTATTTCATGATCAACTTTAAGTTTTTTAATTGATGATTCAGATGCAGATGATCTATATTCATTATAGTATAATAGTGCATCATCAAAATCATAATTTATATGATAGGCTCTTCCAAGATAAAATAATAGCTCCTTTTCTAGTTCCTTTGCCTTAGACTTTGCAATTTCAAGGTAGTGTATGGCAGATTTTCGATCACCCTTCTCATCCCCAACATTTAAGATACAAACACCAATTCTGTAATTGAATAAAGGGTCCTTAGGGTAATGCGCCAGCAATGTCGAATACACTTTAAAAGCTTGCCCGTAATCTTCCTCTTCAAATAACTTTTGAGCTAATTTTTTCTGTTCTTCTTCATTAGCAGGCACAGATACTTGAGCAGTTCCTGAAATAAACAGGAGTAATAAAAAGGCAGATAAAAAAAAATTGGCTTTTTTAAGCATCAAAAACCTTGAAAATTAAATAATTGAAGATTAATCTACCACAAATCACAAAGTTAATAAATTAAATTGTAGATGTTTCTTAATGTATAATTCCACAAAATGATGAGTACTATTTTAAAAGGTGTGCTAAATGATAAAGCCTTTTTATGAATTAATTACAATTCTGTATTTTACTGTATTTATTGGTATTCGCTGGATCTATATTATTTAGTAATTCAATTATTTTATTTTTTTCTTCGGGTGTTCCCTTACAGAAAATATTTACAACCTCATCGGCTTTTGCATTGAAAAAAATCTGCATGTTGAATGAAGCAGGTCTGGCTTTATGAACATTCTGCAGGTTCATTAATGATTCCGTTATTTTAGTGCGCCCCTCTTCTGTTTTATCAGCCATTATGTCAAAACCCATTCGGTGGTATTTATACTGTGTTTCTCTTATCGGTTGAAAAACAGGAGTTAACAAATTTTCAACTAGCCAATATCTGTTTTTATTTGATTCAAATGCTTTCCAGCCAGGCTCGTTTGCATTTTGAGCATTTGCAACGATAATTTGTGCCTTTTGAAAAAAATCTGTCCCTCCTAAATTTGAAAATGTATCATAATCAAAACCTATGATCATATAAGCGTAATATGCCAAAACTGAGGTGAGGTTATTCTGAAATGAATTCATATTGAATTCAAAAGGTTGGAATTCCACGTACTTAAATGTGAAATTCTGGTCCATGTAATTGAAAACAGTACTATTTAATGATGTTTTAAAAATTGGGCGTGAAGAAACAACCGCAATGGTGCCCTTATACTCATCAGTAGATAATTTCTCTGTTACGTTTATCTGTATATTACATTCTATCCTTTCATTCAGAGAAAAATTATCTTTGGTCCATTTTGTGTTGTTCATAAAATCAAATACCTGTTTTGACATATTGTCAAAAATTCTTTTAGCATCTGATCCCTGAATTTGTTGACTTACCACTTGGACTTTACAATTGAGTTCTTGCGAAAAAACATTAGCGATAATCAATGTGTAAAATAAGACTAGGATTTTTTTCATTTTACATCAAATGTGAGTGAACGTATTGGGCTATTTCCAAGGCCATCTTTTTCTTATGCATTAACTCAAATTTAATGATTTTATTGTTTTTATTGATGAGCGTGATTTTATTTGTTTCGAATTTAAATCCTTGTCCTTCTTCATTTGGAGAATTTAGAATAATTAAATCAAGATTTTTATTTAAAATCTTTTTTTTTGCATTTTCAATTCCGTTGTCAGTTTCTAGTGCAAAACCAATCAGCAATTGATTTTCTTTTTTTCTTTTACCT
>JBKCIQ010000182.1:0-9772 GCA_046302135.1 Bacteroidota bacterium
ACATCAAAATAAATTATTTAGAAAAATATGAGTATAAAAGAGCGAATTAAAAAAGTCCTTTCGCTTGTCTTTGAAGTTGAAATAAACTCATTGAACGATGAATCCTCACCTGACAATATTGATAAATGGGATTCGATAGGACATATCAATATGGCGGTTGCGCTTGAAAGTGAATTCAATATAGAGTTAACTGAAGAAGAGATAATGGAACTAATGAATCTTAAAATTATCGAACTGGTTATTTTTGAAAAAACTAAATCAGTTTAATGGTTTTAAAACAGAAAAAATATTCTCTGGGAATTTGGAGTTTGCAAATTTTATCAGAAGATCATGTTGGAGATGATTATTTAAAATGGGTACGTGATCCGGAAGTAAATGAATTCCTTTTTTTAAAAAATTTTGAGCACTCAATTGAATCACTAAAAAATTATGTCAGAATTTCCAATTTGAGTAACGATAGGATTATATTTGGTATTTATGCAGAAGATAAATCTTATATAGGAAATTTTAGTTTATATGATATTAATGTATTTAATGGGACCTTTGATTTCGGTTATTTCATTGGTGAAAAAAAATTCTGGGGAACTGATGCGGGTATTTCAGCTTGCTTGATAGGTTTATCTATAGCATTCGAAGAATTAAAATTAAGAAAGACATTCACTTATGTAGAGAAAAGTAATCTTAAGAGTAGATTCGTTTTGCAGAAAATTGGTTTTGTCAAAGAGGCAATATTAAAAGATCGTGTGGTCAATTATGGTAAATTGGTTGATTCTGTAGTTTATTCTCTAGACATTAGCCAGTGGAATAATTCAGTAAAATTGAAATTCCAAATATGAATCTTTTAATTGTACAGGCAAGAATGGGTTCTTCAAGGTTACCCGGAAAAGTATTGATGAAAATTAATGGAATTACAATACTCGAACATTTATTTAAGAGACTAAAGTATTCAAGAAGCATTGATAAAATCGTTGTAGCCACAACTTTCAATTTTGAAGATAATGAGATTGAATTACTTTGCAAATCAATAGGAGTTGATTGTTACAGAGGTTCAGATTGGGATGTTCTCGACAGATTTTTTCAAACAGCAAAAAAATTTAATCCATTGAATATTATCAGGGTTACTTCAGACTGCCCTCTAAATCATTTTTCAGTTGTAGATTTTTCAGTTGATCAATTCTTGAGCTCATCCTTGGATTATTTTTCCAATTCAAATAATGAGCCGGATTATTTAGAAGATGGTTTTGATGTAGAAGTTTTCAGTTTTAAAGCTCTTGAAACAGCTTGGCAGGAAGCAAATTTGATGAGTGAGCGAGAGCATGTTACACCTTACATTAAGAATTCAGGTAAGTTCAAATGTGGATGGAAAAAGTTTTCCAATGATTACCAGTATAAGCTTTCAGTGGATACTCAAGAAGATTTTAATGTGGTTTCTGAGATATTCGGAAAATTTTCGAAGCATAAAGATTTCGGGATGATTGAAATTCTTGAGCTGTTAAAAAGTAACCCTGAAATATTAAGTATTAATCATTCAAGTGAAATTAATTCAGGATATAAAAAATCTTTGCAATTTGATAAAAAAATCAAATAAGCTATTTATTTTTAATATATGGAAAGAACAATTGATTCTTCAGAAATAGATTTTAAAAAGAAGTTTGATTTGAGTGGTAAAGTTATTGTCATAACCGGAGCGTGTGGTCTTATTGGAAGGGCTTTCACAGAGGCCGTTTTACAATTTGGAGGGAGTTTGGTGGTTGCAGATATTTCACAATCTGATCCTATTAAGTTTGCTTCCGCTTTATCTGATAGGTATTCAAATAAAATTAAAGGTTTTGAATTGGATGTTAGTAACAGGAATTCTGTAATAAGTTTAAAAGAATTTGTACTTGAAGAGTTTAAAAAAATCGATGGCTTGGTAAATGCGCATCAGAATAAATCTCATCTTAAGTTTGAACCATTTGAATCTGTTACTGATGAAAATTGGCAAACAGTTTTGAATGTAAACTTGACAGGAACATTTTTAATGTGTCAGGTTCTTGGAAGTTGGATGGCTGAAAATGGTGGAGGTAAAATAGTTAATATGCCGTCAACCTATTCTGTTGTTGCACCCAATCAAAATTTATATAAGGGAACTTCGTTAGGATGTCCTGCGGCCTATTCGGCAAGTAAAGGAGGTATTGATGCTCTAAGTAGATACCTTGCTTCTTATTGGGCATCGAAAAATGTTCGAGTCAATATGATTACGCCTCATGGTGTTTGGAATAATCATGAAGAGTCTTTCGAATCAAACTTCGCCCAATTCAGTCCAATGCAAAGAATGAGTTATAATCATGAGGTAGCTTCTGCTTTAATTTATTTGTTGAGTGACGCTTCAAGTTATGTTACAGGTGCAAATATTTTAAACGAAGGTGGCTGGACCGTTTGGTAAATCTATGAAGAAAATATTACTATTTCTCCCTGCTTACAATGAAGCAGAAAACATTACATCACTACTAGAACGCGTTCAAGGTTGCGTTGATGAGTATTCACTTAATTTAAGTGTTTTGGTTGCCAATGATGGTAGTTCTGATAACACACTTAATATGGTGGAAACCTTTAAGAAAAAAGCTGGTTATAAAATAGAAATTATAGATATTCAACCTAACCAGGGATTAGCCAACGCAATGCGATTGGGAATTGAATATGGTGTTAAAAATTTAAATCAAGATGACTTATTTGTAGCTATGGATGCCGACGATAGCCATAGCCCTTTTTTAATTAAGCGCATGAATGATCAAATCAATGAAGGAAGCGACATTGTTATTGCATCAAGATTTCAACCTGGTGCCCGAATAAGTGGATTGTCAGGATTTAGGAAATTTACATCTGTTGGTGCCGGATTAATTTTTAAATTTTTCGTTGATATCCCTCACGTTAAAGATTATACTTGTGGGTTTAGGGCATATAGGGTTAGTTTACTTCAGGATGCAATTAAAAAATATGATGGTAAACTTATTGAAGAAAAAGGTTTTGCTTGTATGGCAGAAATTTTATTGAAATTGTCTTTACTAAATCCAATAATACATGAAGTTCCAATGATACTTCGGTACGACAGAAAGGGAGGTGCAAGTAAAATGAATGTTTATAATACAATTAGACAGACACTTTATTTGATTAGAAATTTTAAGAGATTGCAGAAAAATTGAAAACTTACCTTTTAATTGTAGGTACCAGACCGGAGGCAATAAAAATTGCTCCTTTGTATCTTGAACTTAAGCGTCAGAGAAAAGTTAAAGTAATTCTAGGATTAACCGGTCAACATCAAGAAATAGTTTATCAGGTATTAAGTTTTTTTTCTATAAAGCCAGATTTTGATTTGAAATTAATGAGTTTCAATCAAAATCAAGTTGTGTTGATTTCTGAAATCCTTAAGGGATTAAACGAAAAAGTAATAAATATTAATCCTGATGTTATTATTGCACAAGGAGATACCAATAGTGTGATGGCGGCCTCACTTGTTTCTTTCTATAACAAAATTAGATTTGTTCATCTGGAAGCCGGACTTCGTAGTTTTAATTTTAACGAGCCCTTTCCGGAGGAATTTAACAGAGTTTTGGCAGGAAAAATAGCTTGGATACACTTAGCCCCAACCACGCTAGCTTCAAAAAATCTGATTAATGAAGGAATTCAACGTAAATTTATTTACACAGTTGGAAATACTGTTATCGATGCACTAATGCATGGAGTTAAAATAATCAAAAAAAGAAATGTTAGAATTATACTCGAAAAAAAATTTAATTTTTTAAACTCTAATAAGAAGACAATATTGTTAACCTGCCATAGAAGAGAAAATTTTGGTGATCCTGTCAAAAAAATTCTTGATTCTATAAAGGAGTCTGCATTAAATTTTTCTGAAATTATTAATTTTTGTATTCCTGTTCATCCAAATCCCAACGTTAAGAAAATTTTTCACGAGTATCTTTCGGATTTGCCAAACGTATTTCTTTTTGATCCTTTTTCATATGAAGAATTAATTTTTGTTATGGAAAAATCTTATTTAATCATAACTGATTCTGGGGGGATTCAGGAGGAAGCTCCCTCTTTGAAAAAACCTGTTTTCGTTCTTAGAAATGTTTCAGAAAGAAAAGAGGGAATAATAGCAGGTAACTCCTTATTAATTGGAAACTCTGAAAAAAAATTTCAGAATAGCTTAAAAAAGATTTTATTTGACGAGAAATATTATCATTCCTTTATAAAAAACTCTAATCCATACGGGAATGGAAAATCATCCCAAAAAATAGCTTCAATACTTTCTAAAATTGTATAGGTTTAGTCTACTGTTTATAATACTAATTGCAATATTCCTTAGAGTTTATTCTCCTCTTCCTGGTTGTTTTTGGGCTGATTCAGATGAGTTTTACACAGTTAAAACTATAAGTTTTTTAAACGAGGATATAGTTAAAAGAAATGTTTACTATGAATACTCTGATATCAAGTATAATGGAATTAGAAAAATAATAGAAAATGCTTCAAGAGACAATGGAAATAATTTCATTTATAATCTCATATTAAGTATGGTTTCATTGGTGTTAAAGCCTTCAGATTATTGGCTAAGGGTTTTTTCTGCTATTTGTGATCTTATTTCGATTTTAATGATTATTAAGATTTCAAGATTATATCAATTTTCTAGACTGTCTGTTTTGATTTCAATTTTGTTATTTTCAATTTGCCCAATTTTGGTTACATATGGTTACATTATTAGAGCATATTCCTTTGCTGTTACAATAACATTTATAAGTTTTTATTTTTTTAGTATTGTTAACATAAGTTCAGGTTCTTCGAGGAAACACTGGTGGTTTTTTTCCATATCGTGTATATTTCTATTTCTTTCTCATTATCTGTCATTCTATATAATTTTGATTTATTTCTTCTTTTTCTTTTTAAACCGTTCAACTACAGATTCCTTAAATAAAGGCCGAATGCTGTATTCTTTTTTGGGAATAATTTTTTTTGTTTCAATGTATTTATTTTTGAATGCCGGTGGAATTAATAAAATTATTACAATTAGTAAAAACAGACAAGAATTAAGCAATGAAAGTAAAACCAATAATAATTATAAAAGTTTAGGTCTTTCCAACTTTAAAACAGCAACAGAAAATTATGTTCGTTATTTTTTTTCGGGAATCAGAAAAAAGGAAGATTTCAATATATTGTTTGGCCCCGGTTTATTGAGTAAGGCAGTATCAATAATTGGGTTGATATTGTTTTCATATTGGCTTTATTACGTTTTCAGTAATTATAAAAATAGAGATGTCGTAATGTTTGGATTATTTTCGTTTGCAGGTTTTTTCCTTTCAATAATTCTTGCACTTATTAGTGGACATCTAACTTCCCTCAGTGTTAAATATTCAATTTTTAGTTTGCCTTTTCTAATTTTACTTATTGGTGGTTTTATTTTTAGAACTAGATCTTTAAAATTGATTCCTATTTCAATCTTAGGATTTAATTTTTTATTTACAACTTACTTAATTGTGAAATTTAGGAATGAATATAAATCACCTGTTTTTAATGTTTTAGCTTCAGGTCGAACTTCATTAGATCGAAATTTGATTGGTGACTCATTTTTCGAGAAAATTGATTCATTTAAAAGGTCAACTGACACAATCTATTTTCCTGATCACGAATCTTTAGCATTCTTTTGTCTTACTTCCAAAACTATTATAAATGAATCTTCAGTAATTATTGTAACTGAAACCCCTTTTATAAAAATGCACCGTAATGGAAGTGAATTCAGGGCAAAGTATAAACTCATTCATCCTTATTGAAAATTGTTTTTGGTTTCTATTATTTTAACCAATATTATTTATTAGTTTAAATTTTATCTTAATGTACTTTAATAATTTTAATTCAGCAATAAATTTTTTAATGAGTCAATTTTTTTTAATCTTTAGTATTGCTTTTTATTTTTTAATTACATTAAAAAAATTGACATTAGGAGAGATTCAAATTCAAATTCAAACATTGTGCTTAGTTTGATTAAACAACAAATTCATAAAAAAATAAAATATGCCTGAAAGTTCGTTAGTGAGATTTTTTGAAAATTACAATTCTACTAGGATTAAGCGACCCTTCATTATTGCGGAAGCTGGGGTAAATCATGAAGGATCTATGGACCTTGCTAAAAGATTGATTTACGAGGCAAAAGAAGGTGGTGCGGATGCTATAAAATTTCAGACCTACAAGGCAAATACAATTGCTTCTAAAGATTCTCCATATTATTGGGATATAACTAAAGAACCTACTAAATCTCAATATGAACTTTTTAAAAAATATGATAAGTTTTGGAAAAGTGAATATGAAGAACTGAAAAAATATTGTGATGAAATGGACATTGAATTCATGTCAACACCATTTGATGTTGAGTCTGCTAAATTTTTAAATGACCTGATGTCTGTGTTTAAAATTTCTTCAAGCGATATAACAAATTTACCGTTCATTGAATTGCAATGTTCATTTGGTAAACCAATTATTTTATCTACAGGAGCTTCATATCTATGGGAGGTTCAGCGCGCAGTAGATGTAATTGAAAAAAGTCGTAATCCTTTGTGCTTAATGCATTGTGTTTTAAATTACCCTACACCAAATAAAAATGCCAATTTAGGAATGATTTGGGATTTAAAAAGTAAATTTCCCAATCACGTTATAGGCTATTCAGATCATACTCTTCCACAGGACATGTCGATTGTTTTAAATGCTGTTTTATTAGGTGCTTCAGTTATTGAAAAACATTTTACACATGATAAAACTTTAATCGGAAACGATCACTACCATGCCATGGATAAGGAAGATTTAAAATTTTTTTGGAGAAAATGGGAGCAACTAAATGAATTGCTTGGTTCTTTTGATCTCACTTCATTACCTGATGAAGAACCTGCGAGAAGAAATGCGAGGAGATCACTTGTAGCCGCAAAACAAATTCCTAGTGGTAAAATAATAGACGAGAGTGATTTAACGTGGAAAAGGCCTGCACATGGTATCAGTCCAATTGACATAAAGACCTTGATTGGTAAAAAGTCAATTGTTCAGATTGAAGAAGATGAAATTTTGAAGTGGAATATGTTCGAATTATAATCATTACTTAGATAAGTAGATGAACACTTTTTTATTTGTAACACATGTAACTCCAAAAAATAAAAGGTCTACTTTAAGGCAAAGTTTATTTGAAATTTATAATAAAGCGCTTTTAAATCAGTCATATCCTAATTGGAAACTTTTACAAATTGGAGACCATGATTTTCATGATTCACGGTTTTTGAAAATTTCACTTGAAAGTAATCTTGATACACAGAAACAAATTGAAAATATTTTTAATAGGTCAGATGTAACAAAATTTATTAACGATTCAGATTATTTGATTAAGCTGGATGACGATGACATAATTTCTCCTAATATATTGGAAAGGTTGTCCAATTTTAAAGGTGATTTATTTTACGATGAATATCACTCATTTTATGATGTTTGTAGTTCAAAATCTTCTTTTCAAAGGAGGCCTTGGATTGCTAGCACTGCAGTTCATAAAACCGAACATGCATTAAGTAAAATAAATGATTCAGGTCCTGATAATATTTATTTAAATTCTTTGCTATATACGGATCATTCACAAATTTGGCATAAGTATTATTCTGATAAAAATATTCAATCTTCAAATAAAAATAATCCGGTTTATTTAAGGGTTCTTTCTCCAACTTCGATATCATCAGGGTGTGATGCTTTTCCATTGGTGTCAAATGACCAAATAAATTATATAAAGTATCATAATTACCTAAGGAAGTTCGGCACGTGGAATATTTCTTTTATAAGTGACTTTACGGATTATAAAAATGATTTATTGAAGGCATGGTTTGATTTTAATGGGCCTGCACTTGTTGAGTTTTCCCTGAATAATTCAATTGAAAATAATTTTATTTACAAAGTGAAAAAATATTTTTTTAAACCTTAAGTAATGAGTGAATTGGAAATTGAAAAATATTTTGATAGACTATGGCCCATATGCAGAAGCATTACAGGCAATGGCTTACGTGAATCTTTAAAAATTTTACAGGAATTGATTCCGTTAAATCTTACGGAAATTCCTTCAGGAGCAAAAGTTTTCGACTGGGAAATTCCTCAGGAGTGGAATATTAAGGATGCTTATTTATTAACTCCAAATGGAAAAAAAATTTGCGACTTTAAGGTAAATAATTTGCATCTTGTTAACTATTCTATTCCTGTAAATATGGAAATTGAATATGAAAATTTATTGCCGCATTTGCATTATATCGAGAATCTTCCAGATGCCATTCCATATATCACAAGTTACTATAAAAGAACATGGGGTTTTTGTTTAACCTATAATGATTTTAAATCCCTGCCTAAAAGTGGTACTTATAGGGTTGTAATTGATTCTAGTTTAAACAATGGTAGTTTGACTTATGGTGATATTTTATTAGAAGGTGAGTCCGAAAAGGAGATTTTATTCTCCACTTACCTTTGCCATCCAAGCATGGCAAACAATGAATTATCTGGTCCTTTAGTTCTATCGCTTTTGTACAAACGAATATCACAAATAAAAAACCGTAAATATTCTTACAGGTTCGTTGTTGCTCCTGAAACGATTGGAATTATTGCTTATTTATTTAAACATGGTATGCAATTAAAAGAAAACCTTTCTGCGGGCTATGTAATAACTTGTTGTGGTGATAAGGGTGATTTTACATATAAAAGATCTAAAAGAGGTAATTCTTTGGCAGATAAAATTGCAGAACATGTATTAAGCTATTCCGGCAGAAAATTTAATTCAGAAAATTTTTCAGTTGGTGGAAGTGATGAAAGGCAATATTGTTCATCCGGTTTTAATTTACCGGTAGGCTCACTGACGCGTTCGATGTATCAGCGATACAAAGAGTATCATACTTCTTTGGATAATAAAAGTTTCATAAATTTTTCCTCGATTCTTGAAAGTGTTGACATGTATGAATCTTTTTTTAGGGCATTAGAATTGAATGCGCTGTATGAATCTGAAATACTATTTTGTGAACCAAACTTAGGTAAAAGAGATTTATACCCGAATGTTGTAAACCCATTGGCTGATAGAAAGAAAATACATAATTTGCTTCATTTTCTTTCTTACGCTGATGGTAAAATTGATTTGCTTGAAATTGCGGAAAAGCGTGGTGTTTCAATTTTTGATTTCGCTGAGATAGTTCAAACCTGTATCTCTAAAGACCTTATTAAAGTTAAAGCGTTCGTTTAATGAAGTATTACTATCACACGGATACGTTTACCAATTTTAAAAATAAATTTTATTCAAGAATTTCGGATTTTAGTATTTTTGATTGTGAAGAGATAAATCTACTGAAGGTTGTTTTAGACGGGTTAAAGGTTAACTATTCAGAGCGTTCAGGATTTTTTGCTTCTAAAGAACTTGATTCAGGTTTTTTTCATCTGAAAAATCATTTAAGGCGTGTTAAATTGAAAGCTGAATTCATGCAGTTTTCTGAAAAGATTTCTTCTATTAGTAATAAGGAAGTTCTGCTTGGTTTTGATCGCCGTTCTTTTGTTGTAGATGAAAGGAGGTATTCGGTTTATTTTGATGAATTGCTAAAAAATTTCGAGAAAAATAAATTAGTCTTTGTTTCTAATTGGAAGAATGATGGTAAAAATTTGGATTGTGATCTATTTGCTGAGGAAATTGAAAAATATTTCCCTTTTCAAGTTAGTAATTCAGTTGCCAGGAGATTACGGAAAAGCTTAATAG
>JBKCIQ010000183.1:0-10923 GCA_046302135.1 Bacteroidota bacterium
CTCTTAGTACATGGATTTCAGAGTTTTTCACTTCAAGTTCATTTCTTGAATCAGATGCTTCTGCGTTGAGTTTAGTAATTAAGGAATTCAGATCTTCAATCTGGTTTTCCAATAATTTATTTTTAAGATCTAATTCAGAAATTGTATCATTAAGACTAATCAACTGCAATTCCTTTTCAGCAACTTCTGATTTACTTTGATTTATCTCCTCAGTATGTTTCTGTAAAATCTGAGCTGATTCAAAAATCTGCTTTTGAAGGTTTTCAATTGTTTCTGTACTTAGCTTTTCAAGTTCAAAAATTTCACTTTTCAAAGCCGCAACAGAATCACTTTCGGAATTATTCAGTTCATTAAGCTTCAATTTTAACAACTCATTATCCTGCTTTATCATGAATGAAGTTTCTTCTAATGTAGTCAACTCATCTTTTAACACGAAAATAGTTTCTTCTGAAAACCTTTGTATTTCTAGTTTACTTTCATGAAGAGCTTGATTTTGATATTTTAATAGAATTGCTTCCTTTTCAAGACCTGAAATTTCATCTTTCAGAACAGCTACTGTCTCCTCACTCATTTTTTCCAAAATCAACAGTTCTTCAGTCAATTTTTCTTTTTCAGAAAGTAAATTGCTCGCAGTAATTTCAAGTGATGAGATTTCATCCTTTAGAACTAAGAAGGAATCCTCTTTCAATTTTTTTAATTCTGTGAAATCTTTACTGAGTTTTTCATTCTCATCTTTAATAGATATGGCAGTATTTTCAAGCCCCACAATTTCTTCTTTTAAATTGAAAACTTCCTGATCAGACTTAACTTTTATAAGACTCAACTCGTTAAGTGTATCAAAATTTGAAATCTGAAGTTGCTCATTTATAGATTTGAGTTCCCGGTTACCTTCCTCCAATAACTCATTTTCAGAATTCAATTCATTTATTTTATTCTCCAAGTTGGAAATTTTTTCTTTCGCTAACTCATTTTCGAAAAGAAAATCTTCCTTTACTTTTCTAATCTCATCTTCAGAATTCGATTTGAGTTGAGAAAATTCACTGTTATAATTTTCAATGTGAAGTTTTAAAGATGTATTTTCCCTTTCATAGTTCTCATGAGATTTCTGAAGCATCGAAATGTGCTCAATGAGCTCTCTTATTTTCAAGGCGTTATCAATGTTTTGAGCTGTTATATTCTTAAGCTCTTCATTGTTTGAATCTAATTCTTTACGAAGTGCTAAAATCTCGTTATCTTTATCATTTACGATATCTAATAAAGAGTTCCTTTCAGAAGAAAAAGATTGATTGATTTCATCCTGATTTCTTTCTCGAATTACCAATTGATTTTTAAGATAGTCTACCTCACCTGAAAGATCCTGAATTGCCTTCTCCCTTGCAGAGATAATATTTTCTTTTTCCTTTGAGCTCGAAGACTGAAGAAAAACATTTCTTCTAAGTTCAGATATTGAATTTCTGTTACTGATGTCTTGCTGAAGTAAATCTGCCAGACCTTGCTTAAGCATTTCAAGTTCCATAATTAAATATTAACAGTTTTTATTTGTATAAATTTATTTTTTAAGCTTGAGATAACTTAATTACCCTAATTTTGTTTTCAACATAAAATAGTTAATGAAAGTGAATAAACTAGGCATTTTGTTGGCATTAATGTGCTTATTCTTTCTGAATGAAAGGTTTTTTTCGCAGGAAAAAATTGAGAACAACTTCAGATTCCCCTTAGATGTGGAAATGCGTGTTGGTGGGAATTACGGAGAATTACGCCCCACTCATTTTCATGCGGGGCTAGATCTGTCAACTGACCCGATTAGAAACTTACCGATTTATGCAATAGAAAACGGATACGTTTCCAGAATTAAAGTGTCCTCATACGGTTACGGAAAAGTTTTGTACGTCACACACCCAGGAGGTTATGTAAGTGTATATGCTCATCAGCATCATTTTGCAAAAAAAATTGCTGATTTTGTATATGCTGAACAAAAAAAACTGGAATCTTTTGAAGTTGAAATTTTCCCAAAGCCAAATGAGTTAACAGTTACAAAAAGTGAAATTATAGGATTCACCGGAAATACAGGACGTTCATCCGGTCCTCACCTTCATTTCGAAATTAGAGATGAGAAAACCGAAGCTCCGCTCAACCCGCTTTTGTTTTACAATCACAAAGATAATGATGCTCCATTTGTGAAAAATGTGAGCATATATGAAGTTTATGAGCAAGGTGCTCCGGAGTTGAAAAAGTCTATTAGTCTTAACCAAAAGAATTTTCAAGGCGGAGAATGGAAAGGAGACAGCATCATATTACCAAAAAATGCAGGTCTTGGTTTTGCCTGTTTTGATAGAGGAATTAATAACCCGGCTACGAACCAGGTGTACGGCATACAAATAAAAGTTGATGGTGAAATTTTTTATCAACATAGGTTGAATAAGATTGGGTTTGAGGTTACAAGGTGCATCAGTTGGATGCAAGAAATGAGTTCAGAACACAGAAAGGATAAAATTCAAAAATGTTTTAAGATCGGAAACAACGAATTACCTATTTACGATCAATTAAAAAATGATGGCATTATCAACATAAGTCAACTAAAACAAACAGCCAGCCATCAGGTTGAGGCTCTTTTCTGGGACATTAATGGTAATAAAACGGCGTTTAAGTTTGAATTTACTTTCTCAAATAAAAATCAAAACATCAATCCTTTACCATTCAAATTACTATATGCAAAAGAAAATAAAATTGATCTCGGAAACGCTACATTCAGATTCCCTGAGAAAAGTCTTTTCTGTGATAACAGGAGCTCGATAAGTATATTCAAAAAAAATACAGGAAACTTTTTCAGCGATATTTATTCTGTATTGGAGGACAATACGATGCTATTGAAGAATTTTCTGATGAAAATAAAAATTGATCAAAATGTATCACCGGAATTAGAAAAAAAACTTTGTGCAATTTCACTAAATAAGTCAATGAAATATTCCGGATACATAGGCGGTAATTTCGAAGACGGCTATTTGGTTGCGGAATCGCATGACTGCGGATTGATTACAGTAGGGATCGATAAGAGTCCACCTGAAATTATACCTATTACCAAAAAAAGAAGTTCTACCATTTCGTTTAAAGTGAAAGATGGAATGAGTGGGATCGGGAAATTCATGATGCAGGTAAATGGCAAATGGGTTTTATCTGAATATGAACACAAAGAAAATCTGATTTATTGCAACCTGCCTTCAGAAAATTTGAAAGGCCCTTTAGATGTTACCTTGATAGTTTGTGATAAGAAAGATAATGAATCTACCTATAAATTAAATTACAAGTGAAATCAGGTTTTTGAAACATCTGCAGAATGCACAGGAATAAGAATAGTTTCAAGAATCTTCCCCGTAATATCCATTCTTACTGCACAAAGATTTTTTCCATAACAAGCGCCGGTTTCGATAAATAATGTATTTGATTCTTTATCATGAAACGGTTTTCCTTTCTTCTGAAATGTATGACCTACAACCTGTAGTTTATTGATATTTTTTAATTTATTCTTTGTCCAAAGTACTCCGTCAGTATTATTTTCTTCATATGGATTGTGAGTATGGGAAACACCGGCATGACTAATGTGTATGTGTTCGTTTTCCCATTTCACCGGTAAATTCATGAACCAAACGACATCCTGAGATAAAGGTCTTTTGGTTTCTTTATATTGAACATAGGTCTTATTTCCTCCGTTCCTAAACCATACATTCATGTCACTTGTCTTCAAAAACCTACAAGCCATGTGCTCGTGATTTCCTTTTAAAAAAATTGCACCTTCATCATAAAGTTCTCTACATTTCTTTACAACTGAAGGAGAAAAATTTCCTCTGTCAATCAAATCACCAACTTGAATAAAGATTTCCTTGTCTCGGTCCCATTTACTTAGCAACTCCAGAAATGTATTGTAACATCCGTGAATATCACTTACAATGAAAAGACTACTTTTATTATCCATCAGGGCGGGGTTTCTAATTGAAATAATAAAAATGCAAAATTAAAAATTCCTTCGAATTTTAAGCAAAATATCTTAACTATTAGCTGATTTAAGCCAAAATGTCTAACTTTCCGAGTTGGCATATTTAATGCCCAAATGGCTAAATACAATATGGACAATTATTTGAAATCTATTAAACTAATTGCAGATGACATGGTTAATGAGGACACAGACTTCATTCCTTTATTAACTGCTGAGGATGAGGAACATATGAATTCCGAAACCACACCTGAAACTCTGTCAATTTTACCGCTTAGAAATACAGTTCTTTTTCCCGGCGTTGTTATACCGATTACAGTTGCCAGAGATAAATCAATAAGTCTTATTAAAGATTCGAACAAAGGTGATAAAACAATTGGAGTTGTCTCTCAAAAAAATGACAACATTGATGATCCAAAACCCGAGGACGTAAATAGGGTTGGTACAATAGCCAGGATAATACGAATGTTAAGAATGCCGGACGGAAGTACAACAGCCATCATACAAGGAAAAAGAAGATTCAGTATTAAAGAATTCATTCAGGAAGATCCGTATCTCAGAGCTTCAATAGAACCGATAAATGAGAAAAAACCCGGAAAGGACGACAAGGAGTTTCTTGCTACTGTTTCTTCATTAAAAGATATGGCCATGCAAATTATTCAGAAAAGTCCGCAGATTCCATCTGAAGCCAGCTTTGCCATCACCAATATTGAAAGCCCGTCTTTCTTGGTGAATTTTATATCCAGTAATATGAATGCTCCTGTAGGAGAAAAACAAAAAATGCTGGAGGTTCAAGATTTGAAGGAAAGGGCTACTTTGGTTCTTGGAAACCTAACCAAGGAACTGCAGATGCTTGAACTAAAAAATCAAATTCAGAATAAAGTTAAAACGGACATTGATAAACAACAGAGAGAATATTTTCTTCATCAGCAAATTAAAACCATACAGGAGGAACTTGGAGGAAATTCTTTCGAACAGGAACTTGCTGAGTTTCGCGAACGGTCCAAAACCAAAAAATGGACTAAGGAGGTTGAAGTTGCTTTTGAAAAGCAAATGTCTAAACTGCAAAGAATGAATCCTAATGCTGCGGAATACAGCATTCAGACCAATTATATTGAACTATTTCTTGATTTACCTTGGAATGAAATCACACAAGATAATTTTGATTTGAAAAATGCCGCCGAAGTTTTAGAAGAAGACCACTTCGGACTTGAAAAAGTTAAGGAAAGGATATTAGAACATTTGGCTGTACTCAAACTGAAAGGAAATCTTAAATCACCTATACTATGCCTTTACGGTCCTCCCGGTGTTGGTAAAACATCATTAGGAAAATCTATTGCAAAAGCCTTAGGAAGAAAATACGTTAGAATGTCATTGGGCGGATTAAAAGATGAAAGCGAAATCCGAGGACACCGTAAAACTTATATTGGTGCCATGCCTGGAAGAATTTTACAAAACATTAAAAAGGTCCAATCATCTAATCCTGTTTTTATATTGGATGAAATTGATAAAGTTGGTAGAGATTTTCATGGAGATCCCTCCTCTGCCCTACTTGAAGTTTTAGACCCGGAACAGAATAGTACTTTCTATGACAACTTTTTGGAAGTTGACTATGATCTATCGAATGTAATGTTCATTGCAACATGTAATAACCTTTCAACCATACAACCTGCTCTTCGAGATAGAATGGAAATCATCGAAATCAACGGTTACACAACAGAGGAAAAAGTTGAAATTGCAAAGAGGCATCTAGTTCCAAAACAAACAGAAGAAAATGGCTTGAGAAAAAGTCAACTAAAAGTTTCAGATCGAGTTTTAGAAAAAATTGTAGAAGATTATACTAGAGAAAGTGGTGTAAGACATTTGGAACAACGCATTGCTAAACTCGCAAGACATGTTGCAAAATCAGTTGCTTCGGAAGAAGAACTTTTGCCTGTTAATGAAAAAAATCTTGTTAAAATTCTTGGGCCGGCACACGCTAGAGAGAAGTATCAGGGTAATGATGTTCCGGGTGTAGTAACTGGTTTAGCCTGGACTCAAGTTGGTGGTGACATACTTTTCATTGAGTCATCTCTATCTAAAGGGAAACAGCAAAAACTCACACTTACAGGAAATCTCGGAGACGTGATGAAAGAAAGTGCAACACTTGCTCTTGAATACTTAAAAAGTCATTCTCTAGAAGTGGGCATTCACGATGATGATTTTGAAACTTATAATGTACATGTTCACGTGCCTGAAGGAGCCACACCTAAAGATGGCCCATCTGCGGGGATAGCCATGTTAACCTCATTGGCATCCGTTTTCACTAAAAGAAAAGTGAAAAAGAATCTTGCAATGACAGGAGAAATTACGCTGAGAGGAAAAGTTTTACCGGTTGGAGGAATTAAAGAAAAATTACTCGCGGCAAAACGTGCCGGAATAAAAGAAATCATTCTTTGCGAAGACAATAGAAAAGATGTTGAGGACATCAAACACGATTATCTAAAAGGGCTTTCTTTTCATTATGTAAAAGAAATGAGTGAAGTTTTAAAACATTCTCTACTGAATAGCAAAACATAATGTCTGCCAATAGCATAACCTCCCAAGTTAGCATTCAGAAAGCATCAGTAAAAGACGTTTCATTAATTGCTGAATTGGCTAATGAAATTTGGAGGGAATATTACCCGGCAATAATAACTATGGAGCAAGTTGAATACATGTTAAACAAAATGTATTCGATAGATGCGCTAGAAAATCAAATTAAAAATGGTCAGAATTTTTATTTTATTGAATCTGATGGCAAACACTTAGGATTTATTTCAGTCTCTAAAAAAACTAATGAAGAAATCATGCTACATAAGTTCTATGTTAAATCAATGAATAGAAAGTGTGGCGTAGGAAGTAAAGTTTTCGAAAAGCTGGTTGAAGAATTGAATCAGCCTGAAATTATCAGACTAACGGTAAATCGACAAAATTTTAAATCCATCAATTTTTATTTTAAGAATGGATTTATCATTGAAAAAGTTGAGGATTTCGATATAGGAAATGGATATTACATGAATGATTTTGTGATGATTTGGAAGAATGCTAAAAACCTGAATTAAAAAGTAAAAAGATAGAAAATGGAAGAAATTAAACTAAATACAATAGAGGAAGCTATTGAAGACATTCGTAAAGGGAAATTAATAATTGTGGTTGATGATGAGAACCGTGAAAACGAAGGAGATTTTTTAACTGCTGCAAGAAATATGACTCCTGAACTCGTTAATTTCATGGCCACTCACGGAAGAGGTTTAATTTGCACACCAATAACTGAAGAAAGAGCAAAGGAATTACAACTTGAACTGATGGTTCCACAAAATACCTCAACTCACGAAACGCCTTTTACTGTTTCAATTGACTTATTGGGTTATGGTTGTACAACAGGAATATCTGCATCCGATCGATCTAAAACTATACTCGCCTTAATTGATTCCTCAAAAAAAGCAGGAGACTTCGGAAGACCAGGTCATATTTTTCCACTCAAAGCAAAAAGTGGAGGTGTTTTAAGAAGAGCAGGACACACTGAAGCTGCAATTGATTTATCTCGATTGGCAGGATTTGAACCTTGTGGCGCCATTGTGGAAATCATGAACGAAGACGGAAGCATGGCCAGGCTTCCTGAATTACATGAAATATCTAAAAAGTTCAATTTAAAGATTATTTCTATAGAACAATTAATTGCTTACCGCCTTCAAAAAGAAAGCATCATACAGCGCGAGGCAGAAGTTAACATGCCTACTGCATATGGAGATTTTAAAATGATTGCGTACAAAGTTTCTACAACAGGTCAAGATCAACTTGCATTGGTAAAAGGAGAGTGGAAAAAAGATGAGCCTGTTTTGGTGCGCATGCACAGCAGTTGCCTTACCGGTGATGTGTTTGGAAGTTGTAGATGCGATTGCGGTCCACAGCTACATAGAAGCATGGAAATGATTGAAAAAGAAGGGAAGGGTATCATTGTTTACTTGAATCAAGAAGGCAGAGGAATAGGCTTACTGAATAAATTAAAGGCGTATCAACTACAGGAAAAAGGGTTAGACACCGTTGAGGCCAATATACAATTAGGGTTCAAGATGGATGAAAGAGATTATGGGGTTGGTGCACAAATTTTAAGAGATTTGGGTGTAACCAAAATAAAACTGATGACCAATAATCCTAAAAAAAGAGCAGGACTAATTGGTTATGGTTTAGAGATTATTGAAAATATTTCAATTGAAATTCCTGCGAATGTTCACAACGAAAATTATCTGAATACTAAAAGAGATAAAATGGGGCACAGCATCAGATTCAGGAACTAATATAATTAACAAAGATTCTAAATAAGTAAATTTTTAGGCTTTCAATTTATATTTTGCAAATGAACCATGTGCTTTGTTAGAACTCCTTTATCAAGATAACTCTTGATTCTTAACTTTTTTAGCTGATGTTTATCATAAAGTTTTACAGAAGCATTTTTTATCAGTTCAAAATCATGGCGATCATAATCAAAATCTCCATCAACATCAAAGACAAAAATATCTATGGCATTTCCTTTTAAATGGGCTGATTTTCCATTTTTTGCGGAATTCGGAAGCAGTTCATTGTAAAAATTATTTCTTTTCTGCGATATTATAATCCAACGTGGATGATAACCTTCAGAGACCAATTTACATTTTACCTGGTCTAAATGAGAATGAATTTCCTTGTTGGCACCAATCAAACCAAAAAAGATCATCAAGCTATACCCTATTCCGGAAAAAACAATAAAACAGATAAGAAAAGAAGTTATTCTTAAATATTCTTTTTTTAATAAAAAAATTGATAGGGTAAATAACAATCCAAAAAAAATCATTCCTGTCACACCTGCATAAATAAAACCGATCACAAATGCTGATATAACCAGGAATAAGCTTAGAGAAAATCTGGTAGTAGAATTCATTTTAATAAATTATTGGTTGGGATAATAACCATATCATCAGCAATTCAATACTACTTTATTTATTAAAATTTGTAAAAATTAATTCATCGATATACCCTTATTTTCTGAAATTCTTTTTGAGGAAAATAGCCCTTCGAATTTCCTTTTCTTCTTCTTTAGATGCAATATTTGGTATTCGAGAATTTGGAAGATAAGTAAACACAGGTTGGAATTGAATAATTTTCCCTTTGTAAAAGTAACACTCCAGAAAAAAAGCCTGCCTGACTCCTACCCTGTGTATTTGATCAAATAAAAAATTTCCAAGCCCATAAAAAATTAATTTACCCTTGTAAATTTCCAAAGTTTGAGGTTGATGAGCCTGAGAACCAAGTACAACATCAGATCCCAAATCAATCAAATCCTTACAGATTTTTTCCTGACTTGGCGAGGGCTCATAACTATCTCTTTCACCGAACTGAACACATGTAATTATACAATCAACCTTATTATCATTCTTCAATTTTTTTATCGTATTTTTAGCCTTGCCGAATGAATATCTGCTTGCCCCCATCTTATGAGGTAAATTATCAGTACACTCTCCGCATGGACAGAGCTCGTTAAAACCAATCCAAGCAAATTTTTTACCATCCTTTAATTCAATAATCAATGGCTTGGATGCCTCAGACTCATTTGCACCACCTCCAAAATATTGCTTATTGTTTTTTTGGTACCATTTCAATGAATTTAAGTAAGGCACAGTACCAACATCCAAGTTATGGTTACCTGTTAGTTCAATAATATTAGCATTTATTTTATTCAATATTTCAAAGTGACTTTTCTTTGTAGCAAATTTCAACTTCATTGCTGCGTAATTACAGTTTTCTTCTATACTTACTTCATTTGAAACATGAACATAATCCCTATTCTTAAAATAAGGATAAAGATTTTTTAAATACATATCTATTGAAAGATTATCAAGTAATTTACCTGTTGCACGAGTAATTGCAGTAACCCCCGTATGGGTATAGGATGTTATCTCCTTTTTAAAATTAAATTTTTTACTTTCAGTGGGTATCCAGAATTTATAATTCTCCGGCGTTTTAAAAAAATTAATACCACCAATCATTTTAACCTGTAACCTAGGATCAAGTGAGTCAAGGGTAGTAATAAGAAGAAAAGTATCGCTTTGAAAATCGATATGGTTGATCAAAATCGTCTTTGGCGCATTACTCAAATTAAAACTGGATTTAATTTCATTTTTGATATCAGATGTACAAAAAATATTACCTTCCTCTATTAGTCTTAAAATTTTATTAATTGAGAAGTCCGGCTGCTCATTAAAAAAAGTTCCACAAAGAAGCAAAGGAATCGAATCTGAAGATGTATTTTTTTTCAATTTAGAAATTGAATCTGATTTATGAACCTTCGGATTTGATTTACCCGGACTACAAAATTGAAATATAAAAATGATAAGTGGTAAAAAATAAAAATTACCATATTGCCGAAAATTATTAATCATAATTTAAAAACTTTAAGCTAATATAAATGATATTTTTTCAAATCATAAAGGAATTATTGCATGCTATCTCAATTCGATATAATAACATACTTGTTGAAAGTATCATAATTCAATTCAATCACCATTATTCTTATTCGATTATTTTTGTTTTATGTCTTCAGATTTTCTTAAAACAGAAATTCAATTTTTAAAAGGTGTTGGGCCACAGCGAGCTGAAGCCATGTCAAAAGAATTGAAAGTCTTTTGCATCGAAGATTTGTTGCATTTTTTTCCTTTCAGGTACGTAGACAGAACAAAATTTTACAAGATCAAAGAAATAAACTCTGAAATGCCATATGTGCAAATGAGAGGTAAAATTTTACGAGGAGAGGTTATCGGACAAGGTAGAGGAAAAAGATTTGTTGCCTATTTTTCAGACGGAGACGATATATTGGAACTCGTTTGGTTTCAAGGAATGCGTTGGCAACAAAACAGATTTAAAACCGATGTGGAATATGT
>JBKCIQ010000184.1:0-29079 GCA_046302135.1 Bacteroidota bacterium
ATTTTATTTCATAAATTTTTTCATCGTTGATTTTATTTCCTGAGAGTGCATTTTGCAAGCTATCACATAAATTTTGCGCATTCGCTGTGACTAAGCTGAAAATAAACCCTTTTAAAATTATTAAACAAAACTTAGTGTCAACAGTTTTTTTCCCTTTCATTTTAAAAATGTTAAAACAAATTTAATTAATAATTATCGGCTTGTTATTATGTTTTTAAAAGAATAAATCAAGCGTAAATCACACTTTAATTACAAATGCTAAATTTATTTCGTGAATTACATAAAAAACTTTCTGAACAAGATAACTAAGGGTAGTTTAGTTTATCTTTTTTTCTTTACACTTTCGTTTTTCCTTTTTCAAAATGCAGGTGCACAGGAAATTGATACCACCACATCTGACATGCGTAAGTACGCACCTAATTTATTCTTTGATTGTGACTTTTGCGATATTAACTTTTACAAACAAAACCTCCCCTATATAAATTTTGTTCGTGACAGAAGGATGGCGGATATTTACCTTTTGCTCACCCTTAATACAACCGGGAGTAAAGGAACACTGTATAAGTTGTTTTTGGTTGGTGAAAAAAAATTTCAGGGTCAAAATGACACACTTGAATTTGAGGCAGAAGCTAATATGGCGTCTGCTGATATCAGAGAAGGAATAATTACAAAACTTAAGAATGGTTTGTTGAAATATGTTGTACAGACCAAACTAGTTGATCATATAAGTTTTACTGTAGACTTGCCGGACGAAAAACTATCTGCCAATAAGGTTAAAGATAAATGGAATCTCTGGACTTTTTCCTTAAGCGCTGATTTTTTTGGATCCGGAAATTCCTATTCAAGGAATTACAACATTAATTATTTTGGAAGTGCAAATAGAACAACTGAAAAAATTAAAACCGAAACCGGTGGCTGGTACAACATGAACCAACAAGAATATAAAATAAATGACACCACAACGGTACAAGGTTTCCAGAGCAATAGTGGTATGTATCACTTTCTTGCTTTTTCCGTTGGAAAACATTTTGCACTTGGTCAGTTTGCCACTTACTTTAAATCAACACCGCAAAATTTAAATCATAGTGTAAGTTATTATCCGGGTATAGAATATAATTATTTTACCTATGAAGAGGCAAGCAGGAGGCAGTTGCGTTTGATTTACAGATTAGGAGGCCGATTTCAGGAATACAATGAGCGCACTGTGTACGATAAAATGACTGAATGGTATGGTCTTCATTCTCTCGTTTTTCAGTATGTGCAAATTGAAAAATGGGGAAGTATTAATATATCTGCAGGAGGTTGGCACTATCTTAACTACTCAAAAAATTATAGTGCTTCTATATACCCAAGTATCAGCTTGAATCCACTCAAAGGACTAAGAGTAAATCTTTGGTGTGGATTTCAAATTGTTAATGATCAGTTCTTTCTAAGGGCCAGTGAAGTATCGCCTGAAGAAATTTTATTGAATCAGGTAAATTTAAAAACCGATTTCAATTTTAATATTGGTGGTGGAATAGGTTACACTTTCGGTTCTAGGTATAATAGTATAGTAAACGTTAGGTTTGATTTGAATGAAAACTATTGGTAAAAGCCCATATTTACCCTCTTTTCATTAAATTTGATTGCTGAACCCGAGAGTTCTAAATAATTATTTTTTCGGGTTGTAAAATTATGTAATATGAAAATTGTTATTACCGGAGCGGCAGGATTCATAGGGTCCCATGTTGCAAGACTTTTTGTAAATAAATATCCTAAATATCAAATTTATAACCTGGATAAACTGACTTACGCCGGTAATCTGGCAAACTTACGCGATATTGAAAGCAAGAATAATTATAAATTTATCAAAGGTGATATTGTAGACTCTGAATTTGTTAATGCTCTTTTCGAGAAAGAACAGTTTGATGCGGTAATTCATCTAGCCGCTGAAAGTCATGTGGACCGATCCATAACAAACCCGAATGAGTTTGTAATGACCAATGTGGTAGGTACTGTAAATCTTTTGAATGCCGCGAAAAAGATTTGGAATTCAGAAAAAAAGCATTTGTTTTATCATGTTTCCACAGATGAAGTATATGGTTCACTCGGAGATCACGGGCTTTTTACGGAGGAAACCAAATACGATCCGCACTCGCCTTATTCGGCGAGTAAAGCCGCCTCAGATCACTTTGTAAGGGCATATCATGATACTTATAAGCTACCGGTGGTTATTTCAAATTGCAGTAACAATTATGGCCCATTTCATTTCCCTGAAAAATTGATACCGCTGATCATTCACAACATCAAGAATAAAAAGCCGTTGCCGGTTTATGGGAAAGGTGAAAATGTTCGTGATTGGCTATTTGTTGAAGATCATGCAAGTGCCATCGACGTCATCTTTCATAATGCTAAGTTAGGAAGCACCTATAACATCGGTGGGCATAACGAATGGAAAAATATTGATGTTGTAAGATTGCTTTGCAGCATCATGGATAAAAAATTGGGACGTAAAGATGGCGAGTCTGCCGAGCTCATAACTTTTGTGAAGGATAGGGCAGGGCACGATTTACGTTACGCCATAGACTCTTCTAAACTTCAAACAGAATTAGGTTGGGTTCCATCTGTAACTTTTGAAGAGGGCATCGAACTTACAGTACAATGGTACTTAGACAATGAAGAGTGGTTAAATAATGTTACATCGGGTTCATACCAGAAGTATTACGAATATATGTACGTTAAACGTTAATAGTATTGTAATGAATGTTTTAATTACCGGTGGATCCAGAGGAATAGGAAAAGAATTGGCAATTTATTTTGCAAATGAAAAAGTGAAGCGAATTTTTCTGTTAAGCAGAGATATTAAAAAACTCGATCAGGTAAAAAAAGCATGTGAAAAATCTAATTCCGATGTAAAGATAATTTTGTTGAATCACTCACTTGATGATGATCAATCTTTTTTGAAGATTGTTTCAGAGGTGAAAAAATATTGTTCGCATCTTGATATAGTTGTAAATAATGCTGGTCATTTGGTAAATAAAACTTTTTCCGAAATATCTAAGGAGGAGCTTGAAAAATGTTACAGAGTTAATGTGTTTGGGCCATTCAGGTTAATTCAGGTACTGATGCCTTTGCTGGGTGGTAAAAATTCGACTCATATTGTAAATATCGGAAGCATGGGCGGTGTACAGGGTGCCTCAAAATTCCCCGGTTTATCAGCGTATTCCTCGAGTAAAATGGCGCTTGCTGGATTAACAGAATGTTTAGCAGAAGAATTTAAAGATAAAAACATTAAAGTAAACTGTCTTTCAATAGGTGCAGTAAATACTGAAATGCTTAAAGGTGCGTTCCCCGGCTATAAGGCACCACATTCAGCAAAGCAGATGGCTTCTTTCATTGGAGATTTTTCCATAAAAGGTGGTCAATTTTTTAATGGTAAGATAATTCCTGTTGCCGTTTCGACACCCTAGATTTCTGCAAAATTAGTTTCTCATTTTATATTTGAGATTAAATTATTTTCTAGGGAAGAAAAGTTCAAATACGAATTCCTATAACACAAACATCATCAACCTGTTCCAATTCTCCTTTCCAGGTTTCAAATTTATCTTTTAAAATTTTTGCCTGTTCCTGCATCGCAAGGCTCTCAACTGAAACCAATATTTCTTCCAGCTGTTTGTATTTGAACTTTTTTCCCTTAGGCCCGCCAAATTGATCCGCATATCCATCGGTAAACAGGTAAAAGCAGTCACCTTCTTTCAGGTTTAATGCATGGGTGGTAAATGGTTTTTGTGTTTCACTTTTACCGATGGGTTGCTTGTCTGGTTTTATTTCCTTTATCGAATTTTCACTCATGTACCAAAGCGGGTTATTCGCACCGCTCCAGTAAATTTTTTTATTAATCCTATCAATACACAGCAAAGAAGCATCCATGCCGTCCTTAACATTGGTATTACTTCTGCTTAACGTATCTATTACCAGTTCTCTGGTTTTATCCAGTATTTCTCCTGGCATGGTCAGTTTAAATTCGTTTACGCTTCTGTTGAGTGCATTACTGCAAACCACAGAAACCAGAGCACCCGGAACCCCATGTCCGGTACTGTCAGCCGCCGCTATGAAAAAAAGACCGTCAATCTGCTCCGCCCAGTAAAAATCTCCGGCCACAATGTCTTTCGGTAAATACAAAATAAAATTGTCTTTAAAATTCGAATTGATTAATTCAACAGGAGGTAAAATGGCTTGTTGCAAACGTAATGCGTAAGTAATACTATCTTTGATCTCTTTTTGTTTTTCCTCTATTAGAATTTTTTGTTCTTCTGCTTCTTGTTTCTGTTGTGTAATTATTATATTCGATTTTCGACTGTTAGTGAGGGATTTATAGATCATGATCATAACCACAGACAGCAGAACCGCAATACTTATCACGCTCCAAAACATGATCTTTTGTATTTTGCTTTCCTTTTCGGCGGCTTCTTTTTGTTTTTCCTTCTCAGCTTTTAATTGGTTGAGGTCTGATTTGAATTTTAACCCCATGGTTGATTTGGCAACTGCAGCTTTATTCATTTTTGATTTTAATTCTGTCAGTTTGTAAAAATGCTTCAGCGCACCCTCGTAATTTTTGGAAGCAGAGTCTATTTTATAGGCAAGCTCTTCACTTTCGGTTAATTGTTCAATCGGACCATCATCCATCAACTCTAAGGAATTTGTAATGTTTTCCCTCGCTGATGGGTAATCTCCGGATAGAAAATAGTCTTCAGCCAATTTATAATTGATTAAACTGAGGACTTGTTTTTCAGCATTTGCTTTTTTAGCCTCTGTTAATAGATTATTATGAATATTTAAGGCGGCCGGATAATTTTTCTTCAACGCCATAAGTGAACCCTTTGACAATAATCCTCTAAAAACTCCTACGATTTCATTACTTGAAGAACTTATTTTAATTATTTCATTGAATAAATCTTCAGCCTCATCATATTTTTTGACCTTTGCGAGTTCCTCTCCCAGTGAAACATAGGTTTGCCAAATTCTATCTTTTTGCTGCATGTTTTCTTTCTTAAAACTTTTTACAGAAAGTTTAAAGTATTCGATTGCTTTTTCTGATTTGCCCATTCGGCTGTAAGTAAGTCCTGCCAAATAATATCCGCGCGCTTCACGTGTGGGATCAGCAATTTTTTTCTCTAAAGCTATTGCTTTCTCTATGTATTCTATTGCGTTTGTGGTATCACCTATTCCGGTATAAAATAATTGGTACTGAACATAACACCTGGATATCCCTCTTAAAAAATTCTTTTCCTGAGCAAACTGATTCGCCTCGTTTAATATCTCAAATTGTTTCAAAAGGTTTCCCTCTTCCATATAGAATTGAGATAAGTAGATGTATCCCTGAATGACTTCCTGGTAATTTTGAGTTGCTTTAAATAGATTAATTAATTCTGAAAGATTTTCTGTAGCTGTAATATCTTTCTTCCTTACTTTAATAAAATACAAAGTTCTCAAAGCCATTGCCTTTCTATTCAGATAACTGTTGCGTATTTTTATATCCTTATTATTTTTTTTAAGTTGGGCATCCATCAACGCAATGATCTTATTGGCATAGAAAATACCTTCCTCTTCTTTTTCCGTTAATTCGTTAAGTTCAAAGTACAGGTCTGCCAAAAGTGTATCGTTTTTTTCGGTTATTATCTTTTTAAAAATGGAATCTTTGACGACATTATTTGCCGAATCAATTTTATTTACCATTTCTGTCAATTGATTTTGACCTCTTGTTAGAGCGACTTCAAATAACAGTATGATTAAAATTATTCTTTTCATTTTTCCAAGGGTACTTACTTCAGTTCACTTATCTCCTGTTTAATTTGAGCACTTAATTCCTGAAGATTTCTTTCAATGGAACTGAGTTCGTTTTTCAAATTGTTGAATCCTTGCTCGCTATCTTTTACTGCCTGCCAGTCTGTTGAACAGGAGTATATCTTGTTTTTACCCGATGTTGCTTTTCTGAATTTGGATGTTTCCTGAAGCATCCCCGATTTTACCTTGGTGATATCGGAATTTTTCAATTTTATTTTTTTGATTTTCTCTGAAATGGAATTGCATTTATCCGGATATTGTGCTGAAAATTTATTTGTTATAACTGAGACTTCTTTTTCGAATACACCAAATTCATCATTAAATTTCTTTTGGCTGTTTCCAAGATCTTTTAACGAAGTCTCAAACTGGTTCAAAGTTGAAGGAACATCACAATAGGTTATTCCCGGAACAATTTTTTCTTCTACAAATTTGTGAAACGCCGTTGCCTGTTTAATGTTAGACTCACCTGATTTCTGTAGTAGTTTGGCATTTTCTTTAATTTCATTTCTTGTGGTCTTAAATTTCTTCCACTCTGGTGTACCCGATTCAATCTTGCTTTTTCCCTTGGAGTAATTCGAAAAATCATTGTACGCATCCTTAATTTTCAAACCAAAAGACGACATTACAACGAGATCCGCGTTTATTATATCAGATTTTTTCTTTGCCTCAGCGTAATTTGGATTCCCGACATTACAGTTCATTTCTTCATATTGTTTCAGCATATCTTTTATTTGTTTATTCAATCGGTCGGAGTTGGCCTGCGCATCTTGAGAGGTTTTACTTAACTGACCGTTGGCCTGATCCACGCTGTAATAGAATTTACATCCGGAAAGCGATATCAATAAAAGCAAACTTAGAATTGTTTGTACTTTTGGTATTGCAGATAATTTGATTTCCATATTTTAAATTTTTTGAAACATGCAGTATTTTATTTTCTCCCCTTTTTCAGTGAATAATTTCTCGTAGTAGGTTTTTATCTGAATGAGTTCCTCACGTCCTTCAGGAACATGATTGTATAAATCATCAGTAGAAAATATCTCTTTAAGACCAAAAGAACGCATGCTGTCTACGCTGTATTCATACATGCCGGTGTTGTCGGTTTTTAAATGAATACATCCGCCTTTTTTTAAGAACTTCATATAACGATCTAAAAAAAGATGATTGGTGAGTCTTTTACGTTCCCTGGCTTTTTGCGGTTGTGGATCAGGGAAGGTAATCCAAATCTCATCTATTTCTTCGTTATCAAAACAATATTCTATAAAATCTATTCGTGTTCTGATGAATGCAACATTCTTCATTTCATTTTCAGTGGCAATTTTTGCACCTGTCCAGATGCGCGCGCCTTTAATATCAACTCCGATATAATTCTTATTTAAATTATTTTTTGCAAGGCCGATTGTGTATTCTCCTCTACCACAACCCAATTCCAAAACTATCGGATGCTGATTTCCGAAATACTCTTTTTTCCATTTTCCTTTAATTCCTAATCCTTTGTCTTTGTCAAAGTAGGATAGATAAAAGCAATTTGAGAAAGAATTTACCTCATCGAATTTTTGTAGTTTTCCCGGCATTTATATTCATTATAAAAAGCGAAAGTATTGTATATTTCAATTAAAAATTAATAAGAGGATAAAAATTTACTTTTTACTTTCATAATATTGGTTTTAATCGAAATTGTCCTATTGAATTGATTCATTTTATAATTCTGAAAGAGATTTTTATTAATTTTAGCCGACCTGTCTAACTATATTATACAGAGTCTATAAATGAGGTTTTTTTTACTGTTATTATTTTCTGCTTCGTTTTTCGTTTCTTTCTCCCAGAATATGGCAGAGAAGATTTATTTCGATAAAAACGGAAAATCTGCAACATCAACTTCAGCTTATTACTATCGTGTTCCAATGGATGGTGATGGAAATTATAAATCGTTTTACCAAAATGGTGGTGCACTCTTTTTTGAAGGGAAAATTACAAAAGCCGACCGTGACGATGAGTCTAAGAATAAATATGATGGGTTGTGCAAGTGGTACTATAAAAATGGAAAAAACCGAATGATAAGGACCTTTAATAGTAAAGGACAGGAAAACGGAACTTCCAGTTATTATTTCGAAACAGGAAAGATTCAGAAAGAAATTGAATACACTGATGGTAGTGTTGTAAACAATAGATATAAGGAGTTCGATGAAAGTGGAAGTGCTCAGCGTATTTTTGAGGAAGATTTCTCAAACAACAATAATGATTGGGATCTTTATGTCGGTTCAAAAAGTGCTTCGCAACTTTATCGTGGATCACTGGAATTGACTTCATTTACAGATGAAGGAACCTCCAGATATATCAGTGTGCCAATTGAGTCAAAAGAATTTATTATTGAGGCGGAAATGAACACTGCTTCTCTTAAAGATGGAGATAGGGCAGGTATTATTTATGGCTTTAAGGACTGGCAGAATTTTCATTATTTCTTTATCACGAACTCGTCTTTTTATGCCGGAACGGTATACGAAGGAGTTTCTGATTCGAGAGCTGAAGGAATGTTTTGTTCTTCTGTTGTCGCAAACGGAAAGAATAACCTGAAAATACTGACCAATGGAGATAAAATACTTTTTTCAGTAAATGGCGAGATTCAACTATCATCTGGTAAACTAAGAAATTTCGGAAGTAACGTTGGTGTATTGGTAACAGGTAAATCTGCTTTTTCAGTTGACAAATTGATTGTAAAAGAACTTGAGTTTTCTTCTGTTGGTAATGATAATAATTCAAACTCAGCAGATGTTGAAGTAAAGGCAAGCGGAACGGGTTTATTGTTCACTAAAAACGGATATATTCTTACCAACCACCATGTAATTGAAAACTCTAATAAGGTAATCATAGAATTTACAGGAGGAAATACAACAGGATCATATTCCGCTAAAGTAGTTACCAGTGATAAGGAAAATGATGTTGCGATTTTAAAAATTGATGATCCGGCTTTTAAACAGTTGGATAAAATACCATTTTCTTTTAAGGAAGGTGGGGTAGAGGTAGGAGCATCAGTTTTTACCATTGGTTATCCTTACGCTCTTTCGGGCATGGGTAAGGAAGCGAAATTTACCGATGGAAAAGTTAGTGCAAAAACAGGATATAATAACGCGATTAATTCTTTTCAAACTTCCATTCCTGTTCAGCCCGGTAATAGCGGAGGACCCGTTTTTACGGAGAAGTGCCAACTTACCGGATTGATTTCAGCAACTATACGCCAAACGGATAATGTTTCGTATGCCGTTAAATTGAATTATATAAAGAATCTAATCGAATTGCTTCCTGAAACCATAGATATTCCAAATGATCAGAGTTTATCGGGATTGTCTTTGGAGGAAAAAATAAAAGCATTAAGCAAGTTTTCAGTGCTGATAAAAATTAAATAGAAAATGAAATTATTTTTGAGAGTATTTTTTTCTTTTTTCATTTTGTTCTGTGTAAGTGTATACGCGCAGGTTCAGCCCATGAAGCCGGGTCAACCCAATGAACTTGACAATAAATTTTCTCCTTCTAACAGTTCAATATTTAAGCCCGGTAGCAATACTGGTTCAAATAATAAAAGTTCTTCCGGTGATGATGTTGAGTTTAAGAATGCCATAAAATGTAACGTTGCTTTGCTACCAAGAAAGATTGCCGCCTTCGGATATGAAAGATTTCTCGGTGAACATATTGGAGCAGAGGGATGGTTGGGTTTTGTTTTTGGAAAGGATCCGATTTTTTCAGTTTTAGGTTCTCAAATGATCTTTGATCAGGGGGTTGGGGGTAGTGCAATTGACCTTTCAGATATCATGCAAAGCAGTACACATTACTTGGGCGGGCTTTACTACGGTGCGGCTATACGCTTCAACTTTGACAGTTATTATTGGTCAGGTGCTTCTTCCTTTATCAGCATTGGTTTTCGCAGTTATTCTCAAAAGTTAGATATTAGTCCACTTATCAACCAGCAATATAGCAGTATCTATAAAAGTTTTGAGGGAAGCAAGATTGCAGATTTAAGTCAAATTAATTATCTATTGACTTATGGGTATAGACTTAATACCGAAGGTAAAATTAAGACATCACATGAGTTTTATTTTTCTACAGGAATCAGAAATGTTTCACACTCTTCTTATTCTTCAAGGGAAGGTATAGGTGACAATACTATATATTATCCAAACAGCAACAAACAAAATTTTACCGGTTTTTTCTTCGGGATGGGCTATATCCTTGGTGTCGGATTCTGATTTCTAAAACTAATAACCCTAACAACTCAAAATAAATGAAAACAAAAATTATCACCACTGCACTGCTGATGCTTTACGCATTCGGTTTTTATTCTCAGGCAGACCTAACCTGGAGCGACATGCAGGTTTATGATAATAAGGAGGACGGATTTTTTTCCTATTATATAGGTGGTAACGATAAATATCTTTATGCATTCTTTGATAATAGACAACGTTCTCCCCGAAAATCTAAAATTAAATTCGTTGCCTTTGATAATAAAACTATGTCAAAGGTGAGTGATGTTCTTGTAATTGATCGTAAGAATTCTGAGCAAAGTAAAGCGTATGATGGACTTTACTATCACAAAACTTTGATTTTTAATGATATTTTATATACGTTTTGGATTAAGGAGAATAGCGAAAAAGATGAGTTGTTTGTTCAAAGTTTTGATTCGCAACTTAAGCCATTGAATAAATTGAAAAAAATCTATGAACTCACATCCGGAAGAAAATCTTCTAAAAAAGCAGAGTTATTTGTAATGGGTAATCCAAAAAATAGTCAGTCAATTTTAATTGGTGGTGAGTTATCAGGGGATAAAGGACAAAATGTAAAAGTTGAATACAAAGTGTTGAAATCAGATTTTTCATTTGCAGGCGCAGGACAGATTACTCTTCCTGTTGTGATTACAGGTAATTCTAACGGTTTAACATCAAGTTATTCGTACGGGGATGATGGAAACCTTCACGTTGAAACAAGTGTAATGATTCCAAAAGAGGAAAGAAAAACATTAAAGAAGAATGAATCACACACTTATACAATTTATTCGATAGTAGATGTAATCAACAATAATGTAAAATCATATCCTTTAAAGTTTGATAACAAGAATATTTTTGATGTAGGCGTTGTAAGTCAGAAAGGTGTAGTTAAAATTTTTGGGTTTTTCTGCGATATACTTAAAGATCCGAGAGGGGTTGATACGCATGGTATTTTTTATTCAGAAATAAATCCTTCAACCAAAGAGTTGGAAAAGATGAACTTTACTATGTTTACAAAGATGCAACTCGATGCACTTTTTTCCGGTGATTCTGAAGATAGAAAAGACAAGGCAGGTATTTTATCAGGGAAGAAAAAGAAAAAGTCCGAGGATGAATCTTTAGGTTCAAATTATCAGATTGAACAGGTGAAATCTTTCGATGAACAGTACCTTACAATTTTCTGTTCACTGATGTATAACTATTCGAGAACGGTTTGTGATCAAAAGGGAAATTGTAGAACATACTACTATTGCAACAAAAGAAACGTAACTGCATTTAAACTGGATAACATCGGTAATATTGTTTGGGCTTCAAATCTTGACAGGGAGATGACCTATTCCGGTTGGAATGTTAAAGATCTAACTGTTGTTAGTCCTGATCAAAAAAGGTTTTATGTTTCCTATGGTTCATCTTATTCAAAGGATTCAAAAAGAAAGAATACATTCAACAAAAAGTCCGGCAAGCACATGAGAGATTTTTTTGAATATGCTGTTTTCGATTATTCTTCAGGTAACTTCAGCAAAGAGGAATATGAAATTAATCCTCAGGGTACTAAAACTGCCGAAAGAAAATTCATTGCCGCGAATGATATTCAGGCAATTAATGAAAAGTTCTATGTAAACTCAGAAAGAATAAAATTAAAACCAGGTAAATTAATTGGCGGTTGTTTGTTATCTATAGCTTGTCCTCCTGCAGGAATTTTGATGTTGAATAACAGTAACTCTAAAAGAGGAACCGGTTATCTTGGTGTGATGAGCTTCGGGAGATAGTCGGGTAATAAAAAAAATAATTTTATTTTTCTTTTTGTTTGTCAAGGAAGTCGACTATCGTAATTTCGACGCGCATATTCATTTCCTTTTCAGATCTTGTTTCAGGATTTTTTATCTTCGGGCTTTTACCACCGAATCCTTTTGTTCCAATCCTCTTTGTGTCAACGCCTTTCTCAATCAAGTAGTCGTAAACTCTTTCTGCACGCTTTCTAGAAAGTTTTTTTGCTGATCCTTTAAACTGAAACTCCTCCTTTATTTTGGGTCCTGTATTTACTATACGTTGATTGCCCTGCGTATGCCCGTCTATTCTTACAATTGCCGGAGTACTTTTCATATAGTTAACAAGTTTATCCAACTCTTTGTATGACGATTGTTTAAGTACGGTTGAGTTAGGGTGAAAATAAACATTGGGTAATTCCAGGATTTCACCTTTTCCAAGCGGTTGCATAAAAATAAAATCATAAAACACAGGGTCTTTATTAACGGCAAAATCAATTTCAAATTTTGATTTGTAATGGTGATAGCCAAAAACATTACATTCTACAATCATTTTAGAATTATTGATAAACCCTGCTTTGTAGGCAGAAAGTGTATCGATTTTTTCCGTTGTAAAAAAGTTTCTGGTGTTACTTATTCTGTATTTAACATCCGCAGTCTTAATTATCTTTTTATTTCTTGCATCTACAATAATAAAGTAAACCGATATATTATGCGGTGTTGTATTGGTAGAAGTTTTTGAGTTTGTATTTTTACTTAGTTCTTTATCGGTTTTTTCATTTTTAGGGATGTAGTTTTTTCTCTCCTCAGGTAAAATATTATAGATGCTATCAATCAGCTTATAGCCTGAAAGTATAGTGTTTTCATCAATAGTTAACTCTTCAAAGGTTTCATCTTTGCTGAGCATGGAAAACAAATTGTTTCGAATTTCCATATTTATCTGAGCTTGTTTTTGCTTTTGTTTCAACTCTAGTTCAGCTTTTGTTTTCGCATCATTGCTCGCTATCGAGTCTTTTCTTGTTTTGAAATTGCTAATAGAAATTTGCGTTGACGTGTCTCTGACCATTTGCGTTCGGCTTTGATCTGCATTATTTTTTTTCTGTTGGTTGTCATTTGCTCTATTATCCGCTTGCTTTTCTTTGTTTTTTGTATCTGTGTGGGTTGTGTCCTGAATGTTTTTATGGTTTTTTGTCTGAGTGTTTATTTTGCTATTATGTTGTTTTACAATTTTAATCGAATCTCCTTTGTTTTTTTTATTTTGTGGGTCCTGAATGTTTTTTTCTTTATGACTTATGGTTGTAACAGAGTCTTTAAGCTTTTTATTTTCTTTGTCTTTTTGTGATAAAGACCTGTTATTATTGTTTTTTACTGAGGCAGTGCTGTCATTTTTATTTGTTTTTGACTGAAGATTTTTGATTGATTTGTCCTTGTTGTTTAGAGCCTGATTCTTTAATGAATCCTCCTTTGATCTTGAAGTTTTGTTATTTGGATTTTTCTTGTTTTCCTTCCACTTGTGAACTGCCTGTGTTTGTTTTTTACTCGCAGAATCAAGTGATTTAGAAGAGACGTTTTTCGATATCATTTTGTCGCCAATAAATTGTGTATATCCCATTTCCTGTCCCTTAACCTCATTACACATTTTTTCAACTAGCGATTTAAGTCTCATCTTTGGCAGTGCATAACTGCTTCTGTCAATTTTTGATGGGTCATCAACTTTTATTTTATTTGCTTTTAATACATAAGAATAATCACAGGTCTGAACATCTATTACGTGTCCTGCATCCGGTCCGGAGAGGTTGTGAATAATAATGTATACAGATTCATTAGCTTTTATTTTTATTTCTTTGGTGTGGTATAAACTTTGTCTAAAGCTCTGCGATTGAAAATTGTCTTTGTAATTAATTGTCTTGCTTATGGAGTCAAATTTTGAAAAAGCACTATCAAGTGATTGTGTACAAGGGATTGCAAATGGTCTTGAGGTATAGACCTCAATTTCGTAACGGTCGGCTTCGTCAATCGGAATCAGCGTAAAACTTAATCTGCAGGAATCGTGAAAAAGAAATTTGTACCATACCATGGGGCGATCTTTTTCTGACAGAGAAATATTAGACTCAAAAAATAAATTAAAATTACTCCTTGTTGCACATTTTGAAGACATTACAATTTCTGATAGGGCACCCATTCCTGTATATGACTTTCCGGAAGGTTTATTTTGCGAATAGAAGAATAATCCAACCACACAAAAAAGAAATATCCACAGTGGCTTCTTCATGAAAGACTCTAAAATAATGCAATATGAAAGTAAAAAATATTTTTAAAATAACCGCTTACTTTCATTGATGATATTACTTCAAGTTTCAATAATTTATGCATTTTGTACTTAAAACTTGGGATTTCTGTATAGAGTTAAATTTTAACGCCTGCAACATTTGTTTTTGTTTAAATTATTCTTAAAGTTTTATGATACGAACTTTTATTAAATAATATTTTCGAGTGTGAAAAAATGTAAAACAAAAATTTGATGCAGAGGGAAACTCTAAATTTTTAATTCTCTTAAAACGAATGTTCTCTACAACCGTAACATGATTTAGTTAGAGTAGAAAAATTAATGCAATTACCTAAATTGATTTTTCTATTTCTAGGTTAATTTTTTCCTATTTATTTGTAGTAATTATTTCTATATGTTTTCACTCCGTTGAAGTGCAGGCTGTATTATTTTAATTATTAATTAACATGCTCATTTATTTTGGAATCATAAATTATTTTTGTTTTAGGTAATTCAATGGAGTTTGAGACCCGTATCTTTGCTAAAAAATAGAACGAAAAAATCTGGAATAAATTTAATTATGAATAAAACTTTCAAATCTTCAATCTTGTCCGAAGCAAAAATATTAATATTATTGTTAGTACTTTCTTGTTTTTATGCTTGTGGACCATTAGCTACATTCGATGAACCACAACCTGCCGGTGAAAAGAATTTGTCTGCTATACCTGAAAGAATTCAAGGCAAGTATTTAAGTACTAAAGATAGTTCGATATTATACGTACAGGATAAATTGATTAAGCGAATTTATGACTTCAACTATAAGTTACATAAAAATGAAATTGATAGTACATTTAAAATATCTGGTGATACAATTATTAATGTATTAACCGGGGAAAAAAATAAAGTAAAACAGGATAGGGATACCTTATTCATAAAAGTAAGTGGCGTAGATACTGTCTTCAAGCTCAATTACGACAATGTCATAAGAAAATATATGGGATATTATTTTTTGAACATCAGGAGAGATGAATCTGCTTGGGAGGTAAAAAAAATTAATATTTCAAAAGGAAAACTCAAATTAAGTTGGATTGCCAATGCTGAACAAATTAAATCACTGGTCAACAACAATGAAACCAATCAAGATACAATTGTTCCAAAGAACTTCACTGTTACCAGAAAACAATTTAAGGATATTATTAAAGGTGGGGGGTTTGGTGAAGAGGAAATATTCATAAAAGTTAGATAATATAAATAAATAGAAAGAAGAACTTCCTGATAGTTGAAACCTTAGGTTAAATTGATGAGATGAAAAAATACACATCTATACAAGATCTTGAACTACTAAGTGAAAGTGCTTTGGAGAGTTCCTTAGCCGGATATTGGGATTGGAATATGGTCTCTAATGAAGAATACCTGAGTCCTAGGTTTAAGCAAATGTTTGGTTACGACGATGACGAAATGGAAAATAAGCCTGAATCATGGCAGAAAATTGCATTTCAGGAGGACCTACCTAAAATGTTTGAAGGATTTGAGACTCATGTCAAGTCTCATGGTAAAGTTCCATTTAATTCAATTGTAAGATATCATCATAAAAATGGAAATACGGTTTGGGTTAGATGCAATGGAAAAGTAGTTGAGTGGCCAGAAAATAATGAGCCATTAAGAGCAATTGGTTGCCATATTGATATTACTGATGAAAAAGAAATGGAGGCTCGCTTAAAAAAGGCGATAAAGGAAAGGGATACTTTATTAAAGGAGGTTCATCATCGTGTTAAAAATAATCTTCAGCTTTTACTTAGTCTGTCAAGGTTGAAAAATAAAAATGGTAAAATTGAAACTCAGGAAATAGAGGATTCAATCAACTCTATAGCTATTGCATATGAAGCTATATATAAAAGTGAAAATCTGGATAAAATTTCCATCAGCTCTTATTTGAAACAAATTTTAAGCCCTATTGTAACCGCTCAAAACCTTTATTACAATATTGAGTCAATTGAACACGAAGAAAATATTGATTTCTTGGTCCCGATAGGTTTAATAATAACAGAGTTAGCTAATAATTCTCTAAAGCATGCCCGTATCAGCTCTAAAGAATTAAAGGTTGAAATAAATATTACAAAGGAACATGAAACTTTGTTTATAAACTATTGCGATAATGGAAAAGGTTATGGGGAAAAACTGACTTCATTTCGTGAAAGTAATTCGTTTGGATTAGACATAATTGAGGGGCTTGCAGAACAATTGAATGGTTCAATAAAAATTTTTGATAAAGGAGGGGCTTGCGCTGAGTTGAAAATTAATTTAAGTCAAGATGATTTGTAAATTAAATAAAACATATTTGCGCTTTTATAAAAGGTCATATCTTGTTTTTGTTGTATTAAAAATTTTATCACAAGTCGGGTTATATAAAAATTGCAAATTCAAATTGAGTTTTACCACGAAAAAACAGATAAATACAAAAACATAATTCATGAAAAAAATAGTTTTCTTTGTTTTAATTTTTTTATTGATTGAATTATTTTTTTCATTTGATCAATCGACGAATAAGCAAAAAGTAGTAAGTCAGGAAAAAGGGCAAAAGATGGAAGAAACTAAAGCTGAAAAAGATGTAGAAGAAATTCACTACGGGGCACTTGAGACATACAGATATTGGGCAGGAGAAAACCCGCCCGATGATATAAAAATAATTAACGGACAATATTGGTCATCTGCTCATTTTACAAAAGAATATGTGATGTATCTTGAACTAAAAGTTCCGGTAAAATTGGCCTCATCTTTCCCTAAAGACAATAATTTAATTCTATCAGACAAGAAATTTGACTTTTCAAATGATGCGCCGGATTGGTTCAAACCACCGAAAAATTATCAGGTTTGGTTGGGGCAACAGGGTTCAAAGTACTTTATTAATTTGAAAACCGGACATATTTTCATTTATGAATTGCAATTTTAATTTAAAATATAAAAATTGAACTGTAGTTACGTAGTTCGTAAGTAAAATTAATTTGTCTTATATTAATTAATGTTGTATTTAGATATTAGTTTCATCAATTGACAACTGATAGCGGAATTTTCTTACATGAATTGTAATTTGATTAATTCGAATAGTTTATTTGCAACAAAAAAACACAATTTTCAAGGTTTGGTGAGAGATACAGGGTTCGTCCGCAGCATTTTATGATTCGTAAAATTTTATGAATAAATTGGATACTTAATATCATCAAAGGTGTAAATTGTGGTCAATCTCCGTAGTGTTTTTGAAGACTTTTAGTATTTGTGAAAAATATATTATTTTAGTAATCTTTATATCTAGGCTTAAAGATTTTTATAGTTAATCATTAGTATTGTAAAAATGAAAAAAAATGAATTCACAGTAATGGTATTTTTGGTGTTAAGTTTTCTTGGCATCAGCATGTCTTATGCTCAAGAATCATTTAACGCATCAGGAAAAGATGCCAGCGGAAGTGGCGGCACAGTTAATTATAGCGTAGGACAAATTGTTTATACGACTAATATAGGAAGTAGTGGTTCATCGGCTCAAGGTGTTCAGCATGCCTATGAAATCCTTACTTTAAGTAAGGATGAAACGTTATTTAGTTATTCTATTTCTTTATTTCCTAATCCCGCAACTGATAATTTAATATTGAATGTAGGGGGGTATAAAAATGAAGCTATAAATTATTTTATTTATGATCTTCAAGGAAAAAAAATAAAAACTGGGAACATTGAATCAAATCAGTCTATTATTGATATAAGTCAAATTAATAATGGAGTTTATTACATGGATATAAATAAGGAAAACAAAAAAGTTCAATCATTTAAAATCATCAAAAACTAATACCAATGAAAGGAATACGTATCATTTGCGCTGCATTAATTTTCACTTTAAATGTATCTGCGCAAGCACCAAATAAAATGAGTTATCAGGCTGTTATTCGTAATAACTCAAATGCTTTGGTAACGAATCAGGTAGTAGGAATGCGAATCAGTATTTTACAAGGTTCATCAAGTGGAACAGCAGTTTACGTAGAAACACACATGCCGAATACAAATAGTAACGGTCTAGCAAGTATTGAAATAGGAGGCGGAGTAATTGTATCAGGAAATATGGATTCAATCAACTGGGAAAACGGGCCCTATTTCATCAGTACAGAAACGGATCCTAATGGCGGAACAAGTTATTCAATAATTGGAACTTCACAGTTGTTGAGTGTTCCATACGCTTTGCATAGTAATTGCGTTCCCGTGAAAGTTTCCACTACAGGTGACACTTTAACTATCGGTTGTCATAGTGTTATTGTTCCCGGGGTAAGTGCTGCTAATTCAATAAATGGAGTAAATGATCCATATCCTGCAGGAACAATTCATTGTAATACAACCCCAACTGCTGTTGTAGATGTTTTAAATCCAATAACAGGTAAATATTGGATGGATAGAAACTTAGGAGCATCTCAGGTTGCAGCAAGTAGTCTCGATGTAAACGCCTACGGTGATTTATATCAATGGGGTAGACGAGCAGATGGACACCAATGTAGAACTTCTGCAATTACTTCTTCATTAAGTAGTACTGACCAACCAACTCATGGTGATTTTATTTCGGCTTCACCTAACACTGGCGATTGGCTGATTACTCAAAATAATAATTTATGGCAAGGTGTAAACGGAATTAACAATCCATGTCCTAATGGATATAGAATTCCTACTCAAACTGAATGGGATACTGAGAGATATACTTGGTCATCAAATAATTCGACTGGAGCATTTGCATCTCCTCTAAAATTAACATTGGGTGGAGCAAGGGGCAGTATTAGCGGTAATTTAAGTGGTGTAAATTCTTTTGGTAATTATTGGTCAAGTAATGTTATTGGTTCAAGTTCTGGAGGTTCAGACTTTGGAAGTAGTGGCGCAGGATTAGCTACCTATTCTCGTGCTTTAGGGGTATCAGTACGCTGTATAAAAAATTAATTGTTCTAGTTTATAGAGATTGTTTTTTCTGCAATTGTAACAAAATTGTTTTACTTCCCGAAAAAATCAGCCCAACCTTTCCAACCTTTGTTTTTATACACACCATCTGGATAATTAGGAATGTTGTTAGGTTTCTTTCCGGAATGAATAAAATTAAACCAATCTTTTTTAGAGAGTAATTTTAATGGTTTGAGATATTTTTTTAATTCCTCAAATTTCATGTACTCTCGTTTTTGATTAGAAATATTCCCGGTACCAAGAAAATCACCGATATTTACCCAGCCACTTTTTGAATAGACTCTTTCGGGTTTACCAGGAATATTACTGGGTTTTTTACCCGACTTACAATAGGATTGCCACTCTTTTCCAGTCTTTAGTCCCAGCTTCTGAACAAATTTTTTTGCTTCACTAAATGGCAAGTAATTAAATTTTTTAAAGTTTTTTGTACCTAAAAAATCGGCCCATCCATTCCATTCACGCATATAAAAGCGCTCTACTGCAACCGGTAGGTTTGTAGGACGAAGTGGAGATTTGCAGAATTCTCTCCATTCTTTGTTTGATTTTATTTTTTGTAGTCGAACAATTTTTTTGGCCTCATTATAGCTCATGAATTCCTTTTTACTCGTAGCGCTCGTTCCAAAAAAATCACCCCATGTTGTCCAATTTGCTTTGTAAATTAAATGAGGTGAATTAGGTAGTTTATCTTTTATTAATCCTTTTCCGTATGCATCTCTATATTTTTTCGAGCTATCAATCCCTAATTTTTTCAATAAATCTTTTGCATCTTCAAATGATAAGAAGTTTTTTTTGAATTTATTTGAGGTGCCTAGAAAATGTGCCCAGTCTATCCAACCATCGTTTTTATACACTATGTGTGGTGTATTTGGAATATCAATCGGTTTATTTCCTGATTTACAATATTGCCTCCATTCGTTGGCATTTTTAAGCGCAAGCTTTAGAACAAAATTTCTGGCTTCGTTGTATTGACGATAAATTTTAAACTGATCTGCAACTCTATTTGTCCCAAAAAATTCTCCCCAATTTACCCAACCCTCATTTTTATAAATTCGGTTGGGTGCACCAGGTATGTTGTCAGGTTTTAATCCTGCTTTTTTAAATTTATTCCAACTAGATATTGAATTTATGTTGTTGTTTCTTGCGAATCTTGATGCTTCATCGTAGTTTACAAACTCTTTAAATTGAGGTGCGACAGTGAAAGTTCCTAACCAATCACCCCAATTAACCCATCCAGAATTTTTATAAACTCTATCAGGCACAGTTGTAAGATCTGGTGGTTTCGAATCAGACTTTACAAAATCTCTCCAATTAGACATTGATTTTAAACTTAGGCTCCTCACAAAATCTCTTGCTTCCTCAAATGGCATCCAACTCAATTTGGCTAGCTTATTCCACGTGCGCAATTCCAAACTGTCAATCAATTGCTTTTCGTTTAAATGAACTGCAATCTTTTCGTCAATCTCAAAATTGATGATTGCGTCTTTTTTAGAATTGGTTTTACCTTTACTGATTTCTTTAAAATACTCTACAATACGTTCATCATTTGCCGCAAGCGCACGTATAGTGCTTAATATCTCTTTAAACTCATCGCTTTCAATTATCTCTTCAGTTGTTTTACTACTGGTGAAAACCGGTAAAATAACATATCCATATTCTTTACCTTCTTTTTTTCGTAAAGCGCGCCCAACCGCTTGCACTATATCTACTGTGCTTTTTCTCGGATCCACAAATAAAACGCAATCTATGTTCGGAACATCGACGCCTTCTGTTAAACATTTTGCGTTAGTAATTATTCCCTTTTTACTTGCCGCAAATTCATCTACAATTTTACCTCTTACAGATGTAGGCATTGCACCTGACACATGATAAGATTGGACCTCTCCGAACTTCGGAAACGAACGACTAAACAATTCCTGACTTTTTTCAAATGCCTCTGCTTTTTTTATGCTCGAATGAAAAGTAACTGCATGATGAATCGGATATTGATTCATTGCTTTTCTCAGCGCAATTAATGATGCAAGTGTTCTGGCTTCAGTTTCTTGATCCCATTCTTTTCCTGCTGGTTTTACAAAGGCATTTTCGTGAATCAGATTTTTAACTTCTTCATTTGAAATAAAAAGTGTTATGATTTTATAATCAGAGAGGATTCCTGATTCAATGGATTTCTTAAAAGAAAGTTGACTGAATGTTTCTCCATAAACATCCATATCATCCATACTTAAAACTGTATCAGAAGCACCGGCAAACCTTCTTTCGGTAGCTGTCATAAATACCCTCTTCTTGATTTCTATATTCTGGTCGAATAATAGATGGCTGAATAATTTTTGTTTATCGCCTACGGTTTTGTGAGCTTCGTCCATTATACCTAAATCATATGAGTATTTTGCCTTTTTGCTCGCATCCGCAATCGCCTTACCCGATTGGTAGGTAGTAAAAATTATTGTTTTATTATTTTTATTTTTTCTTAGACAATCTGCAATTTCATTTACATCAGTAACGCATGGAACACCCATCTCATTTGTATGAAAAGCAACATCATCATTTTTTCCGATTCCTTCGTCACTACAAACACACAACCAGGAAATGGTTTCTTTATTTGCAACTGTTTCTCTTAGATAAACTTCAAGTGTTTGTTTTACCAATGAAAGTGAAGGAACTGCAACAATGGTCCTCTTTGAATTCATTGCTCTGGCAATCCAATAACCCGTTAAACTTTTTCCCGCACCACAAGGAAAAACCAATTTGCCGCGACTGTTTTCATCTTTAATAAAATGCTTCTTAAATTCTTTAATCGCAGTTTCTTGATGTGATTTTGGTTTGAAAGGAATTAGTTCTTTAGTCTTTCCTGAAATTTTATTTCTTAACCATTGGAAAAAATATTTATCAAGTTTTCTCCACTCAACCGAGGTGCAAAACCCGATATTTTTATTACCCTGATAGACCTTTGAATAGTCATCTAATGTTGTACAGACAAGGCAATAAGAAATATTTTTCGCAATTCCTTTGCTCAAGGAAATAAATGTTGAAATAGTTCTGTGAGATAATTTCTTTTCTTCGTCTTGTAGGTATTTGCATTGAATCGCCCAATAACTTTCTTCAAATGTTTCAGCAATTAAGTCGATTCCCATATCTTGATTGGGAAGCCCGATTTTTAATAATATGCTTTTCGGCACTTCCTTAAGAAGCCAAACATTCTTTAATTTACTCTTATAAACAGGATTGTATCCAAGGTAAAATTTCGTTAGTTCTTCAAATGCCTTTCCCTTTTCTTGCTTTGTTTTGCTTTCAAGAAGATTTTTAAAATCATTCCAAGTGTGAACTTTATTAAGATAATTATTCAAAAACATATTTTTATTTGCTTAAAAAGGTAATCAGACTCTAATTCAAATATATTAATGAATTTATTAATTAGAACCAATTCTTTTTATAAAGTTCTCCTATCTAGATTATCAGTTTGTTCGATTTATTTCCTCTTAAGTTTACTGATGTTTACAAGTTTTTTAAAATAAAGTAGATTTGCAAAATGTAATAAATCAGTTTATGGAATTATCTAGGGAGAAAAATTATACCAAATTAATCGGTTCATTAAAGCGCCGCATTGCCAATGCAAAAATTAAGGCTGCTTTGGCTGTTAATGCTGAACTGATCCGCCTCTATTGGGATATGGGTAAATCAATTCTCGAAGGGCAGAAAAATAAAGGTTGGGGAACAAAATTTGTTGAGCAGTTATCCAAAGACCTAAAAAAATTCTTTCCTGATATGGATGGTCTTTCTCGAAGTAATCTTTTTTATATGAGAAAGTTTGCTGAAGAATATCCCGACTTATTTTTATATGATTCAGCAAGTAAATCGAAAACTATTAATCTAGCAGGCCGAAAAAATAAAATAGTCCAGCGGCCTGTTGGACAAATTGAAATAGTCCAACAGCTTGTTGGACAAATTCCTTGGGGTCATAATATTATATTGATTGATAGGCTCGATGATAATGAAGAGCGCCTTTGGTATGCTCAACAGACCATAGAGCATGGCTGGTCAAGAGTAGTTCTAGAACATCAAATCGCGAGCAATCTATACAAAAGAAAAAATAAAACAAGGAAAGCGACTAATTTCAAAAAATTGTTACCGGGAGTCCAATCAGAATTGGCTGAGCAAGCTTTGAAGGACCCCTATATTTTCGATTTTCTTAATATCACGAAAGGCGTAAACGAGAAAAACGTAGAGGATCAACTTACCAATCACATTACTAAATTTCTAATGGAGCTTGGAGTTGGCTTTGCCTTTGTAGGGCGTCAATATAATTTAAATGTTGGTGGTGATGATTTTTTTATTGATTTATTATTCTATCACATTCACTTGAAATGCTATGTTGTGATTGAATTAAAAATGGAAAAGTTTAAACCTGAATATGCCGGTCAATTAAACTTTTACCTTACGGCTGTAGATGAACTACTGAAAAGAAATGACGATAACCCCTCTGTTGGTATTTTACTTTGTCCTAGTAAAAATCAAATTGTTGCTGAGTTTTCCTTGCGTAATATGAACAAGCCAATTGGTATTAGTGAATACAGGCTAACATCAAAGTTGCCTGCAAAATTGAAAAAGGATTTACCGATTGAAAAATTAAAAATACAATTAGAAAATCAATTAAAGTTGAAAAAAAAGTCTTGAAGGGTATTCAGTGATTGTTCTGGCATTAGATTATTAAAAATAAAACTCTTTTAAACAATAGCTTTAATGTGGTGTGAGATACAGGGTTCGTCCGCCGCGGCGGTCCGCTATGGCGGACTGTGACCTCTAGAAAATCAAATTAAATTTTAAAATTCTTTTTAATCCAATCTCTTCAAACACCAGTTTTCAAATATTTTTCCCTTACCATTGCTTCACTTCGTGTTGAATACAGTTCGTGATGTATCAATTTCCATGGTGCTTTATTTTTGGTATATCCTCCCAGTGTTCCGTTGTCATGTTCTAAAATTCTCCAATCAAGGTTATCAGTTTGTCCGATGTATTTTTTCTTTACTTTTTCTGAGTAGATAATATAAACGTAAAACATTTCTAAATCTATAAAAGAAAAAAGTCTCACAAATTGTGAGGCTTGGTGGGCATTACTGATGAAATCTCGAAGCAATTACTTCAAGATATAGAGATTTTAGCCAATTTAGAGTCAATCTTAAATATTTGAGTTAATCGGTTTATTTTACTGGATTTATTTTATTCAGTTAATTTTTTTCTTTCAATCCGCTCTTTTGCCTCAGCTAAAATAGCATGTATTTTTTGCTCTAATTCTTTTTTAGGCGGTAATTCAGTCCAATATTCTGCTACCATTATTCCGTCTTTGTGCATTTCTAATAATTCTACCTGTTCTCTGCTACTCTCAGCGCACAGTATTAAGCCAACCGGAGTTAATTCGCCTTCCTTTTTCTCATATTTATCTAACCACTTTAGATACAGTTCCATTTGACCTTTATGTTTTGCCTCAAATTTTCCTAGTTTAAGTTCAACTGCCACTAACCGCTTTAAATTACGATTGTAAAAAAGTAAGTCCAAATTAAAATCTTCCCCATCTATTATCATTCGCTTCTGTCTTTCCACAAAAGCAAAACCAGTACCTAATTCCAATATAAAAGCTTCTAACTCCTTTAATATAGCTTCTTCTAAATCCTTCTCTAAATAGGTATCTGAAGCCCTAAAAAATCTAAAAAATAAGGGTCTTTAAATGTGTTGTATGTATTAAAATGATTAGGGGTGGCTTTGTATATTGGCGATTTCAGTTCGTTCAAAAGCTTTGGTTTCTATTTGTTTACGCAAATCTCTTACTCCTAATGCCTTAGTAGATGCCAGTTGAGCATAAAATAGTCGGGCTTCGATGGTTTTGAGTGGAATTATCGCCAAAAAATGTGACCAACTCAATTGTCGTGACAGCGTAACGACAATTGATTTATCTGAAAATTGTTCTGCAAACTGGAGCATTCTGCGAAGATTTTTCTCTTCAAAATTTCTCCCATATTTTTTGGTTAATTCTCGTGACATCGTAACGACAATTTGCTTGCCATAATCTGCTCGTTTGTTTTTAAGTATGTCTTCGTTTATGCGGTGTCCTACATACCAAAAAAGCAAAGTAAGATTACTATTAGCTTGAGAAATAATCTGTTTTTGACTTTGCTCAATGAGTTGAGATAATTCTTGTAATAAACCCTGTTCTGAAATAACTATATTTTTGGTTTTCAATTTCGCCATCTGAAGAATAGTGTAGTATTTTCGAAAATTACAAAATTATATCGAGTATATTTTCACTTTAAAATATATCCATCTCTCCTCCCTGATTAAACCGCCCATTTTGGATTGCATTTCCCTTTTCAGGTATTTCTATAACTATATCTAATGTTCTAAAATTCTCCGATCAAGGTTATCAGTTTGGCAGATATATTTTTTCTTTACTTTTTCTGAGTAGATAGTATAAACGTAAAACATTTCTAAATCTATAAAATAAAAAAGCCTCACAAATTGTGAGGCTTGGTGGGAGATACAGGGTTCGAACCTGTGACCCCCTGCTTGTAAGGCAGGTGCTCTGAACCAGCTGAGCTAATCTCCCTCTATAAAGAACTTGTTTTGCGGTGCAAATATAGCATCATTTCCTAACATTTTCAAACTTTTCCGATTTTGTTTTAAAACTAATTTACCTATCGGAATCTATTCGAAAAAATATTACTCTACTTAATCGTTTTTACCGACTCCAATGTGAAACTAATGTTTATGTCTTTCGAATCTGAAATGCCAAAATCCTTGCCTATGATAGTTGCATTTCCTTGGAAACCTGCTGTCTCATTTTTAACTGTTTGTCCTAAATCGTTTTTCCCCTCCTCATTCTTCTTACCCGCATAAGTAAAGAAAACATCAACGTCTTTTGTTACGCCCTTCAAAGTAAGTTTACCTTTTGCAATTAAACCTCCAGAAAATCCCCTGCTTTCATCAACAATTACATTGTTTGACTCAAATGTCATTTTAGGAAATTTTTCAGCGTTAAAGTATTCTTCTTTCCTAAGGTGCTCATCCCTTAATTTATTCTGAGTATTGATGGATTTCACATCCATAACAATAAAAATTTTCGTTTTGCCGGAAGTATCAACACTTACCGAACCACTGTCTATTACAACTGAACCACGGGTAGGAACTACCGCATGTATAATTGCAAAGTCAACTGAACTGTGTGCCGCATCCACAATATAACTTCCAGACAACTCTTTTATGTCCTTTTTGTTCGCATTCAAAATGCTATCACATTCTGCTTTACTGTTGCAACTAAATTCTTTTCCATTGATATTTATAACCATCTTTTCTTTTACCACCACTTTACCTTCTTTTTTGCCGTGTGAACCCAAAAGCGGAGCAAGCGTCAAACCAACAAGACAAGTTAATTTAATCAGAATGTTCATTGATGGTCCTGATGTGTCTTTGAAAGGATCACCGACTGTATCACCAACTACTGCCGCTTTATGTGGGTCCGATTTCTTATAGAAAATTTCTTTCTTTCCATTTACTTCAATTTCTACTCCCTTCTCAAAAGATTTCTTCGCATTATCCCAGGCGCCACCCGCATTATTTTGGAAAATCGCCCAAAGTACTCCCGATACGGTTACTCCTGCCATATAAGCTCCCAACGCTTCTGCACCCATTATCATTCCAACTAAAATCGGAGTAACAATAGTAATAACGCCGGGCATTAGCATTTCTCTCAACGCGGCTTTGGTAGAGATCTCTACACATTTTCCGTATTCCGGTTTTCCTGTTCCCTCCATAATACCAGGAATGGTTCTGAACTGACGTCGAACTTCGTTTACCATGTCCATTGCGGCTTTACCTACAGAATTCATTGCAAGGGCTGAGAAAACAACAGGAATCATTCCTCCTACAAATAATGCAGCCAAAACTTTTGCATCAAAAATGTTGATTCCATTAATACCGGTAAACGTTACATAAGCTGCAAAAAGTGCCAATGCAGTAAGTGCCGCAGATGCTATTGCAAATCCCTTTCCGATAGCGGCAGTTGTATTTCCTACCGAATCAAGTATGTCTGTTTTCTCACGAACATCAGCAGGTAATTCACTCATCTCAGCAACACCTCCAGCATTATCTGCAATAGGACCGAACGCATCTATTGCCAACTGCATTGCAGTGTTGGCCATCATCGCAGAAGCTGCAATTCCTACTCCGTAAAATCCTGCTAGTGCATAAGCGCCCCAAATTGCTCCCGCAAAAAGTATTACCGGCAATGCGGTGGATAACATTCCTGTTCCAAGTCCTGCGATGATATTGGTTGCCGCACCAGTTGCTGATTTTTGTACTATACCTAAAATTGGTTTTTTACCAAGTCCGGTGTAATATTCAGTGATGTAACTTATTGCACCACCTACAAACATTCCGATTACCACCGCGTAAAAAACTTTCATGTTTGTGGTTTCAGCACTTCCGAATTCACCTGCATTGAATACGCTGATGGTCATAGATTCCGGAAGACACATTTTTATCAGGAAGAATGCTGCAGCTAGTGATAACAAGATAGACATCCAGTTTCCAATATTTAGCGCGCGCTGAACAGTGTTGGTATCCGCTTTTGCGTTATCACTTACACGTACAAAATAACTGGAAACGATGGAAGCGAATAATCCTACTCCCGCAATTAATAAGGGAAGGAATATAGGACCCATACCGTTAAACGGAAGACCCACAAAAGAATTGTTGTGAGATTCCATGTAATCACGTATCACGTAATTACCCAAAACCATAGATGCTAAAACTGTTGCAACATAAGAGCCAAACAAGTCAGCTCCCATTCCCGCAACGTCACCTACGTTATCACCAACGTTATCTGCAATGGTTGCAGGATTACGAGGATCATCTTCAGGAATTCCTGCTTCAACTTTTCCAACAAGGTCAGCACCAACATCTGCCGCTTTGGTGTATATACCCCCACCAACACGTGCAAAAAGTGCAATACTCTCAGCTCCAACAGAAAATCCTGCAAGAACTTCAAGAACCTGAGTCATTGCAGTATATCCTCCGTTTGCCAGGCTTCCCTGCATGAAATACATGAAGAATAAAATAAATAACATGCTCAATCCTAAAACCGCAAGACCTGCAACTCCTAATCCCATTACTGTTCCTCCGGTGAACGAAACCTTTAAAGCTTTTGATAAGGATGTTCTCGCGGCTTGTGTGGTACGTACGTTTGCTTTTGTTGCAATTCTCATCCCGAAGAAACCGGCAAGTGCACTGAAAACACAACCAATTACAAATGATGCTACAATTAATATATGTGATGTTTCAACTACCTGACTCAACCATGCAAGACCTGAACCTGCGATAACGACATATATAGCTAGAATTTTATATTCTGCTTTTAGGAAGGCCATTGCGCCTTCGGCAACATATCCCGCAATTTCTTTCATTCTTTCATTACCGGCATCTTGCTTGCTTACCCAGGCAGATTTAATCGCCATTACCACAAGTCCAAGCACTCCTAGCGCCGGAACTATATAAATTATTGAGTCACTCATAGTATAATTTGCTAATTATTAGTTAGTTAAAGTTTTTTTTCAAAAAACGGGTGCAAACATAGGGAATTTCCCATGATTTTCAAAACATGATTTAATCATTCAATTCAATTGAAAATCAGGTATTTTTGAAAAAAATTATCATGGCCAACATTTATGAGTTCAATGGAATAAAGCCTTATGTTCATCGTTCTGCTTTTGTTCATCCTAACGCAACAGTAACAGGAAATGTAAGTATAGGAAGAGATGTTTACATAGGTCCCGGTGCGGCAATAAGAGGCGATTGGGGCGCAATAATCATTGAAGATGGTTGTAATGTTCAGGAGAATTGCACCATACATATGTTTCCAGGTGTTACTGTTTACTTACGAGAAGGTGCACATATTGGTCATGGTGCAGTAATTCATGGTGCCGAGATCGGACGAAATTCTTTGATTGGA
>JBKCIQ010000185.1:0-23035 GCA_046302135.1 Bacteroidota bacterium
AGAATTGGAAACAAGTCATTTAGAAAACAAAAATAAAACTACAGCTTTAATGCTCGCCGAGGCAGAAAAGACAAAGGCAGAAACTGAATTAATTAATTCAAATCATATTATAAATGAATTAAAAAACAATATTGAAAAATATATTACATCACTAGAAAACGCAGAAAATAGGGTCTCAAAACTTGAAGTATTGAAAGCTGAATATTCTGCCAAATACGAAGAATCACTGAAGGCCGTAGAGGAACAGAAAAAATTTGTTCAGGATGCAAACAATGCAATGAAGGACGCATTTAACTCCCTGTCATCTGAAGCTTTAAAAAGCAACAACCAATCTTTTCTGGATTTGGCAAAAACAGCACTGGAAAAACAAATTACAGAAACAAAAGGCGATCTTGAAAAAAGACAACTGGCCATAGATTCAATGGTAAAACCTCTTTCGGAAAGTCTTTCGAAATTTGATAATAAAATTCAGGAGATTGAAAAAGCAAGACAAGGAGCATACAGTGAAATTAAAGTTTTCCTAGATGGAGTGAAAGGTACTACTGAAAAACTACAAAAGGAAACCAATACACTTGTTTCAGCACTAAAAACCTCACAAACCAGAGGGAAATACGGTGAAATTGGACTAAGACGAATTGTTGAGGCAGCAGGAATGTCAGAATTTTGCGATTTTGAAGAACAAAAATCAGTCACAACCGAAGAGGGAAGGCTAAGGCCGGATATGCTTGTAAAACTACCTGGACAAAGAACTTTGGTGGTTGACTCAAAAGTTCCACTTGCAGCCTACATGCAGGCGTTTGAAACAGTAGATGAAAATGAAAAGAAAGCTTTCTTGAAAAAACACGCTGATGCAGTTCGTGAACACCTAAAGAGTTTAAGTACCAAAGCATACTGGGGACAATTTAAAGACTCACCAGACTATGTTATTATGTATATGCAAATAGAATCTTCGTTTGGGGCTGCATTGGAAATTGACAGAACACTTATTGAAGACGGAATGAATAACAAAATTATTTTCGCCACTCCTACAACCTTAATTACTTTATTAAGAACAATTGCATTTTCTTGGCAACAAGTTAATGTAACCAACAATATCATTCAAATTAAAGACGCAGGAATTGAATTATTTAACCGAGTTACAGTATTGATTCAACATTTGGCAGATATTGGAAACGGATTGAATTCCGTTACACAGAGTTATAATTCTGCAATTGGCTCACTAGAAAGCAGGTTTATTCCTCAGGTAAAAAGGTTAAAAGAATTGGGCGGAACATTAATGGATAAAAATATTCCTGAGTTAAAAGGTATAGACAGCACCACTCGCCCCATTAATAAAACATTTGAAAATAAATCGTCAAATGAAAGTGAAGATTTAGCATCAAAAACATCAGGTTCTTAAAAACAACAATAACACTAAAGAATATTCATGCTTTGCTCCTTTATCTTTTCCAACTCATCTTTCATTTGGACCACTAATTTCTGAATGGAAGCATCGTTGGCTTTTGAGCCTATGGTATTGATTTCCCTTCCTATTTCTTGGGAAATAAAATTTAGTTTTCTTCCACAGGATGCTTCGTTCATTGTTTCCAAAAAATAGTTTAAATGAGTAGAAAGCCGAACTTTTTCTTCCGTAATATCCATTTTTTCAATGTAAAAAATCAATTCCTGTTCTAATCGATTGGCATCAATTTTTTCTTTCGGAATCAAATCATTCAAATTACCTGAAATTTTTAGTTTAATATTTTGTATTCTATCTGTATCAAGAATTTCAATCTTCTTTAATAGCTCCCTAATGATTCCAATTCTTTTTTTAAACTCTTCATCTAATGATGCCCCTTCTTTTTTTCTGAATTCATTTAACTTCTCGGTAGCTGTAACACAAGTTTCAAGTACCTGTTTCCATTCTGCTTCATTTAAGTCTCTTTTTTCGGACTTTAAAACATCGGGCATTTTCAAAATTAATCCCACCAAATCATCTACCGGCTGATTTAATTCTTTTGAAAGTGAATTAATCTGCGTTGCATAAGACTTTACAATAGAATGATTAATTACTGATGCAGGCGATTCGAGATGATAATCCAATGAAACAGATACATCAATCTTTCCGCGTTCCAGCATTTTCTGGATTTCTGAACGTAAATCAAGTTCCTTTTCACGTAAAAAAGAAGGAAGCCTTAGATTTAAATCGAGTTGCTTACTATTGAGTGATTTAATTTCAACCGTAATGTTTTTATCCTCAAACTCTTTAGACACTTTTCCAAATCCAGTCATTGATAATATCATAAAAAATTTAGTTTTGAAGATTGATTTTTTTTAGAACTTCAATAGTTTTATTCAACATTTCATCTGTAAAGTCAAGATGTGTAACAAAACGAACAGTTTGTGGTCCAAATGCAGAAAATCTGATTCCATGTTCACTCATTATGGCTTGAAATTTTTCAAACGGCATAAAAGGTTTCAAATCAAAGATTATGATATTGGTTTCTACCGGAAGTAAATTTTCAACAAAAGATAATTCAGACAATACCTGAGCGATTTTTTTTGCTCTATTATTATCCTCTTTTAAAAGCTTCATGTTATTATCTAAAGCATAAATCCCTGCAGCTGCCATTAAACCCGCTTGACGTACATTTCCGCCAATTGATTTACGGTAGCGTCTGCATCGCTTGATGAAATCTTTAGGGCCAATGATCACCGATCCATAAGGAGCACCAAGTCCTTTACTTAAACAAATTGAAATACTGTCGAATAATTTCCCGTAATCTTTTGCATCTTCCTCCGTTTCAACTAAAGCGTTAAATAAACGAGCGCCATCCAAATGCAATTTCAATCCTTTATCTGTGGCTAACAACTTTATTTTACGAATTTCATTTAAATCGTAATAGCTGCCGCCCGCTTTGTTAACTGTGTTTTCCAGACAAACCAGTGAAGTTTTACAAAGCCAGTCCAGATCCGGGTTAATTGCCCTTTCAATTTGTTCGGCGGTAATTCTTCCTCTGTCTCCGTTAATCATTTTAGTTTGAACTCCGCTGTTAAAAGCTATTCCGCCGTTCTCATAATGATAGATGTGCGAATGAATGTCGCATATTAATTCCTCTGCAGGGTGAGTATGTGCCTTAATCGCCAACTGATTGGTCATGGTTCCGCTTGTGCAAAATAAAGCATCTTCCATCCCAAACATGTCCGCACACTTCCGTTGAAGTAAATTGACTGTTGGATCTTCATTAAAAACATCATCGCCCAAATCTGCGTTCATCATGGCATTCATCATGCCCTTACTTGGCTTAGTTACCGTATCGCTTCTTAAGTCAATTTTCATGAATGATAAAAAGGTAAAGTTATTGAATATTTTATTGATTTGATTTGAATAAGTAAAAGCGCAGTGTTGAAAATTAATTAATCGTCAGATTCATTGTTTTTATGAAGTACTTAATTTTAGAGTGTGACAGAAAAAGAACAGCGAAACGCGGAAATATTATCAAAATACATCCCAGAAAAGGCCGTTGGCTTGATTGTTCGCTGGATTTACGAATACGACTTCAAACTGAAGATTACAAAAGAGAGGAACACCAAACTTGGAGATTATCGTCCACCAATTGATAGACCCAATCATCTCATAACCATCAATCACAACTTAAATCCCTATTCATTTCTGGTAACATTGGTTCATGAAATTGCTCATTTAACCTGTTACAACAGCTACAGAAATCGTGTACTCCCACATGGTGAAGAGTGGAAAAGTGAATACAAAAAACACTTGTCGTATTTTTTAACTAAAGAAATTTTTCCTGATGACGTTCTTTTCGTTTTGATGCGACATTTAGAAAAACCTGGTGCCTCATCTTGTGCCGATAGCAACTTGCTCAAAGTTTTAAAGCGATACGACAAAAAAGACGAAGATCAACTAATGGTATTCCTCGAAAAACTACCTTTCAGAACTAAATTTTTATATAATGGTTCTAGACTTTTCGAGAAAGGACTTAGAGTTAGAACCAGATATAAGTGCACGGAAATAAGTACGGGAAATCAATATTTATTTCATGCTTTGGCAGAGGTACAGATGGTAGAACCGGTAACGCATGCGGTTTCAACAATTAAGCTTGATTTTTAGTTGAATGGGCTGTGAATTGTTTGTGAAAAAAAGTTTAAAGATTATTTTTTATAAAGGCCCGAAAATAATGCCGAACTTTCCAACCTAGAGATATCTTTACTAGGGAAATGTCAAACTTGATTCAATTATTACCTGAGAGCCTAAGCAACCAGATTGCTGCCGGAGAGGTGGTGCAGAGACCAGCCTCCGCTGTAAAAGAATTGCTTGAAAACGCAATTGATGCGGGAGCACAATCCATTCAGTTGATTGTTAAAGAAGGAGGCAAAACTTTGATTCAGGTTATTGACAATGGAAACGGCATGAATATTATTGATGCTCGAATGTGTTTTGAAAGACATGCCACTTCAAAAATAAAGAGTACCGAGGACCTTTTCAGAATAAATACCAAAGGTTTTAGAGGTGAAGCGCTAGCTGCAATTGCGGCCGTTTCACAGGTAGAATTGAAAACAAAGACCGAAGACGACGAGTTGGGTACTAAAATTTTAATTGAGGGGGGAAAATTTGTGGAACAGGAAGCTTGTCAGGTTGCTAAAGGGGCAAGTTTTTCTGTAAAAAATTTATTTTTTAATGTCCCGGCAAGAAGGAATTTTTTAAAAGACGATTCCGTTGAACTCAAACATATTTTAGAAGAATTTGAACGAGTTGCACTAGCACATGCTAATATTGCGTTTACTTTTTTCAGCAACGGAAATGAAATTTTCAGACTTCCTTCAGGGAATCTTGCACAACGAATCATAGGGTTGTTGGGTGGACGGTTCAAAGAAAAACTAATCACAATACAGGAAGAAACTCCATATTTAAAAATCAGCGGTTATTTAACCAAACCCGATATGGCGGTAAAGCGTAGGGGAGTAAATTACTTTTTTGTCAACAACCGCTTTATAAAGAGTGGTTATATGCATACCGCAATAATGAACGGATACACAGAATTAATCAGTAAAGAATATCAGCCTTATTATTTTGTCTTTCTTGAGTTGCCACCTGAGAGCATTGACATCAATATTCATCCAACAAAAACTGAAATTAAATTTGAAGATGAGCGAACCGTTTTTATGTTACTTCAGAGTACGGTACAAAGGGCCTTAGGTAAGGCGGGCGTTGCCCCTCAGTTAGAATTTAATTCAGAACAAAGTTTTGAGCCGGATTTTACTAAAAGATTTTCCGAAGTGAAAATTCCGGGAATAACCGTAAATCCTAATTACAATCCGTTTCAAAGGCATAGTGGAAATTCATCTGGTTCAACCTATAAAGGAGGTGAGTTTTCAAGTCAATTAGGTGCGACAAATTGGAACCAGGAATTTGATAAATATAGAAACGAAAGCTCAGATTCTCGTATAGATTCGCCTATAGAAAACACTGAAACTTTGATAAATGAAACAAGCGAAAAGACTGATTTTACTGTAATACAGGTAAAGAATAAATATTTACTGACAGAATCCGAAGGCGGATTTTTAATTATTGATCAACAGCGCGCACATGAGAGGATTTTATATGAGAAATACAAAAATGCCTTTACTTCAAGTGTTTCTTCTCAGCAAGAGCTTTTTCCATTAAGCAATGAATATTCTGTTAACGATTATATGTTGTTGATGGAACTTAAAGACGATTTAAAATTTTTGGGATTTGATTTGGAGGCATTTGGAAAGAATACAATAGTAATACACGGAACTCCGGCCGATTTACAAGAAAAAAATGCAATAGAAATTCTGGACAGTGTTTTGGAGAATTACAAACTAAATAATCTTGAAGTTAAAGCTGAGAGACGTGAAAATATTTGTCGTTCAATGGCTGTGAGCACCTCCATTAAAAACGGGAAGAAACTTAATGAGCAAGAAATGAAAAAACTATTGTTTGATCTCTTCACTTGTCAAAATTTCAGTTATTCTCCTTCTGGGAAACCAATACTTAATGAAACGAATGTAGAAGACATTGATAAACTATTTAAAAAAAGAAACTAATCGTGAATAATTTTCAACGCTCATTTGGTTTTGGTACGCTACCTGTTGTAGTCAAAAACCTTATCATAATTAACGTTATTGTTTTCATAGGCTCACTTATTATACTTTCAAAAAATGAGTACTTGTACAACCTGTTAATAGTTCATTATTTTCAGTCGGATTTATTCCGCCCGCATCAATTGGTAACCGCAATGTTTATGCATGCCAGTTTTGGACACTTGTTAGGCAACATGTTAGGACTTTGGGTTTTTGGAAGTATGTTGGAAAACGTTTGGGGGCCTAAAAAATTCCTTATTTTTTATATGGTCTGTGGATTGGGTGCTAACGTATGTGATCAGATTTATCTTTTCTTGAAGTACTATTCTGAAATTTCAGTTTTGCAACAGCAACTGGAGGGAGCAAGGGGTCTCATGGAATCTGAAATGATTTTAACCAGACTGATGGAATTGAAACGTGATGCATTTAGTTATGCTTCTCTTGGTGCCTCAGGAGCAGTTTATGGGTTAATAATGGGTGCCGCTTTGTTATTTCCAAATACAGAGCTTTATTTATATTTTATGATACCGATTAAACTAAAATATCTTGCAATAATTTATGGTGCCATAGAGGTTTTTGCGGCGATGAGTTCTGGTGGATCAGGAGACAATATAGCTCATTTAGTTCATCTTGGTGGAATGCTTTTTGGTTTTATTCTGATAATGATTTGGCGGCGCGACAGAAGGAATTTCTATTGACCCAAACTTTTCCAATTTTAATCATAAGTTTAATTAATTTAAATTAGGTTTTTTATCGTAACTTCTTTTATTAAATTTAGGCTTTAAAATAGCCTTGTCCGGTTTCATTGAAAATATTAAATACAATTGGAAACAATCGGGTATAATTATTCAAATTATTCTGATAAATATTTTACTTTTTATCCCTTTAAACATTTCAGTTTTTTTAGATGCTTCACTTAGGAATTACCTTGTATTAAGTTTAGATCCGCAAGAGTTTTTGTTTAAGCCATGGACATTTATCACATGTCTTTTTGCTCACGAGCAATTTATGCACATACTTTCAAATATGCTATGGTTCTACATGATGGCCAGAATATTTGTTGTAGTAACCGGATTTACACATTGGACAAAAATCACCTTCATATATATATTTGGAGGTATTATTGGTAATATATTATTAATTATATCATCTTTTTTACTCCCCGGATTATTACCCAAATCAGCTTACGTTTTAGGAGCTTCTGATGGAGTAATGGCGCTATCACTAGCACTTGCATTTTTCTGCCCGGATTACATTGTTAACCTCATTTTTATTGGGGAAGTAAAACTTAAATGGGTGGTGGCATTTCTTTTTATTGTTAGTACTATGGTTGATCTATCGGTAAATACAGGTGGTAAAATTTCCCATTTCGGAGGAGCTATATTTGGAGTTTTTTATGGTTTTCAATTAAAAAAAGGAAAGGACATTTCTAATTGGTTTACAAACTTGATGAAGTTTGATTTTTTAAGAAGAAACAAATTGAAAGTTATTCACAGAAAAAAAGATTTAAAGGGTGTCAACTCAAAAGGTGATGAGCATGCTCTTAATATACTTTTAGATAAAATTAATCGATCCGGATATGAGAGTTTAAGTAAGATAGAGAAAGAAACTTTACATCAATTGAGTAGGAAAAAATAAAATGCTAACAGTGAAATTTAAAATTGAACGTTGCATATTTAAACCAGGGTTAATTTCTTTTTTGTTTTATTCATTATTCTCAACCATTACCGTTTTACTTCATGGTCAAACAAAAAAAATAATTGCTCCCGAAGCTGAAGACGCGGATTTTCTTTTCAAATACCAAAACTATAGAGATGCGATACCAATTTATCTACAATTACTTGAAAAAAATCCAAAAAATTATATTTTTAACTATAGGCTTGGATTTTGTTATCTGAACACGAATATTAACAAGCCCCACGCTTTGCCTTATCTTAGAAATTGTGTGAAATCAGTTAAATTGTTTCCTGATATCTGGCAGCTTCTGGGTAGAGCATATCACCTCAATAATCAATTCGATTCTGCGATTTATTGTTACAAAAAGCATATAGATCTTAATATCAAAGCTTCGAATGAAAAAGACAGGCTAAAAGTAGATGTTGCAATTAGACAGGCCGAAAATGCGAAATCAATTTATGCAAATCCTGTTAAAGTACATTTCTATAATATGGGAACTAACATTAATACTGAATTTCCAGATTATATTCCTTGGGTTACTTCCGACGAAAAGAGACTTTATTTTACATCTAGAAGAAAAAGTTTGCTCTCAAGAGAAATTGAAACTGATGGTTATTTTTCCAGTGACATTTACGTCTCAGAAGACATAAACGGAAAGTGGGAAAAATCAAAGCTTCTTATTGGTCCAGGAATTAACTCTGCTTTAGATGAGGAGCTTGTAGGTATGCGACCAGACGGGGAGGAGTTAATAATATATAAAGATCACATAAAAGACTATGGTGATTTATATTTTTCCCTCAAAAACAACAACAATTTTAGGTTGCCGGAAAAATACGGAAATCAAATTAATGGAGAAATTGAATATTCAGGTTCAATATCCGAAGATGATGAACTGTTTTTTTTTGTAAGGAAAACAAAATCAAAAAACAGTAACCAAGATATATATTTTTGTAAAAAACTTCCAAATGGAAGCTGGGGATTACCTATTAGTGCTGGGCCAGAAATTAACACTGAGCTTAATGAGGACTATCCGTTTCTTTCAATGGATGGTAAAACGTTTTATTTTTCATCTGAAGGACATAACAGCATGGGAGGGTACGATTTATTTAAGTGTCAGTGGAATCCTGACAGTAACCGTTTCAGTAATGTAGTTAATCTTGGATATCCATTAAACACTGCTGATGATGAAAAAAATATTTCAATTCTACCGGATAATAGGGCGGGGTATATTTCTGCATGGAGAAAAGATGGAATGGGCGACTTGGATGTTTACAGAGTTAAGTTTGATGAAAGTGAAATGCCATATGTTTTTATAAATGCGAAGGTAATTTATGACGACTCCACGCAATGTGTAAAGAGTAATGCAAAAATTTATGTTACCACTAAACCTGAAAAAAAAGTTTTAGGTGTTTATAAACCCCACTCAATCCATGGGAATTTTATACTGGCTTTAGTACCCGGCAGCTATGAAATACATATTGAAAATGAGGGGTATGAAAATTACACCGAATTGTTGCAAATTTCAGATATTGGAGCCACTCAACACGAAGAAAGTAAAACGTTCAAACTTCAAAAAATAACTGAATGAAATACAAAAAAATTTTGTTTACAACAGTAATTGGTTTTTTATTTAGTGGATTCTCACCAATACCCAATATCAATAAAACTTCATTTACATACTCGTATCAGATCGGACTATTGAAATACAGCGGGGGTGGAGACTGGTATGCCAATCTTGATACATCAATTCCTAATTTAATAAAGTTTTGCAATGAAAATCTTAAAACAAATATCAACCCGGAACAGGCGATTGTGGAGGCAGGAAGTGCTGATATATTTAATTATCCATTTATTCATATGACAGGACACGGAAATGTAGTTTTTAGTAATGCTGAAATTGAAAATTTAAGAAATTACTTAATGAGCGGTGGATTTCTACATATAGATGATAATTATGGTATGGATCAATTTATCAGGCCTCAGATTAAAAAGATGTTTCCTGAATGCGAACTAACTGAATTACCGGTCAATCATCCTATATATCACATTAAATATGACTTTCCTAAGGGGCTTCCTAAGATTCATGAGCATGATCAGAAACCGCCACAGGGTTATGGAGTTTTTTATCAGGGAAGAATGGTGATTTTTTATTCTTACGAATGTGATCTTGGCGATGGATGGGAAAGTCCGGAGGTGCACAATGACTCTAAAGAAGCACACGAAAAAGCGTTAAAAATGGGAGCAAATGTTTTAACCTATGCGCTTACTAAAACATCGGATAAATAATACACTTATTTTTTTACGCTTAGAAAGACATTTATTAATTTTACAATTCATTCCAAATAAATAAAACCAATCATTATGACATTTGATATAAGCATGATCCAAAAGGTTTACGAAAACCTTCCAAAAAAAATTGAAGCCGCCAGAAAAATGTTGGGAAAGCCAATGACACTGGCTGAAAAAATTTTATACGCACACCTTAATGAGTCCTTACCTGCCTCCGCATACGAAAGGGGAAAGTCTTATGTTGATTTTAATCCCGACAGAGTAGCCATGCAGGATGCTACCGCTCAAATGGCTTTATTGCAATTTATGCAAGCCGGTAGGCCAAAAGTTGCCGTTCCTTCAACTGTTCATTGTGATCACTTGATTACTGCCAAAGATTCTTCAAAACAAGATTTGGATAGAGCTATTAAAGTTAACCAGGAGGTATATGATTTTCTTTCTTCAGTTTCTAATAAGTATGGAATTGGTTTTTGGAAGCCCGGAGCAGGAATTATACACCAGGTTGTATTAGAAAATTATGCATTTCCTGGCGGAATGATGATTGGTACTGATTCTCATACCGTAAACGCCGGTGGTTTAGGTATGATAGCTATTGGTGTTGGTGGGGCAGACGCCTGTGATGTAATGGCAGGTTTACCATGGGAATTAAAAATGCCAAAATTGATAGGTGTTAAGCTAACAGGAAAACTAAATGGCTGGGCTTCTGCAAAAGATGTGATTTTAAAAGTTGCAGGAATACTAACCGTAAAAGGCGGTACTGATAAAATCATTGAATATTTTGGTGAAGGTGCACGTTCACTTTCCTGCACTGGTAAAGGTACTATTTGTAACATGGGTGCAGAGGTTGGGGCAACCACCTCAACTTTTGGATATGATGAATCCATGGAGCGTTACTTACGTTCAACAGGCAGAGCTGATGTTGCTGACTTGGCTAACACTGTTAAAGAACATTTAACCGGTGATTCAGAAGTATACAATGATCCGAAGAAATATTTTGATGAGGTAATTGAGATTAATCTTTCAGAATTAGAGCCGCATCTTAACGGGCCATTTACACCTGATTTGGCTACACCGATTTCCAAAATGAAAGAAATGGCTAAGGAAAAGGGTTGGCCTACAAAGGTTGAAGTGGGTCTAATAGGAAGTTGTACAAATTCATCTTATGAAGATATTTCAAGAGCAGCATCTTTGGCTAAACAAGCTGTTGATAAAAATCTAAAAGCAAAGGCTGTGTTTAACATTACTCCCGGATCAGAGTTAGTAAGATACACTATAGAGAGAGATGGCTTCATCAGTACATTCAATAATATTGGTGCAAATGTTTTTGCAAATGCTTGTGGACCTTGCATTGGTATGTGGGATCGTGCAGGTGCTGAAAAAGGCGAAAAAAATACCATTGTTCATTCTTTCAACAGAAATTTCTCTAAACGCGCAGACGGAAATCCAAACACTTATGCATTTGTTGGTTCGCCGGAATTGGTTACTGCAATTGCAATTGCCGGAGACCTAAGTTTCAATCCTATTACTGATACACTTGTAAATGAAAATGGTGAGGCAGTTAAATTAGATCCTCCAAGTGGCGATGAGTTGCCTCAGAAAGGATTTGCGGTAGAGGATGCAGGTTATCAGGCACCGGCTGAAGATGGAAGTAAGGTGGAAGTTTTAGTAAAACCAACCAGCGATCGTTTGCAGTTATTAGATCCTTTTGCAGCTTGGGAAGGAATTGATTTAAAAGGTTTGAAACTTTTAATTAAGGTAAAAGGAAAATGTACTACTGATCATATTTCCATGGCTGGTCCTTGGCTGAGATATCGAGGTCACTTGGACAACATCTCAAATAATATGTTGATTGGAGCTGTAAATGCTTTCAATGAAAAAACTGATAACGTAAAGAACCAATTGAATGGTGAATACGATAGCGTTCCAAAGGTTCAAAGAGTATATAAAGCTGAGAAGATTGGTACTATTGTAGTTGGTGACGAAAATTACGGTGAAGGTTCTTCAAGAGAGCACGCGGCAATGGAACCACGTCATTTGGGTGTACGAGCCGTTTTGGTAAAATCTTTTGCTCGAATCCACGAAACTAATCTTAAAAAACAGGGTATGCTTGCGCTTACATTTGCAAATCCTTTGGATTATGATAAAATAAGAGAAAACGATTCAATCGATATTATTGGATTGACTTCTTTCGCTCCGAGTAAACAATTAACTTTAGCTATTCATCATGATGATGGTTCTATGGATGAAATAAGCGTAAATCATTCCTACAATGCTCAGCAAATCGAATGGTTTAAAGCAGGAGGTGCACTAAACATCATCCGCGCAGGTATAAAAGCAATATGATTAAACTTTATTGATTTTAAAAAAAAGGTCTCTTTTTCAAGGGGCCTTTTTTTATTCCTAAAATGATTATTGTTTAATAAAATTCATAACATATTTATAACTTTACTTAAATACATGAAAAAATTTCAAAGCCTTTTAATTAAATATCAAATTTCAATTTTCTTTTGTTTGTGTTTTGTTTTAATCGGATGTTCGGATTCCGTTAGTGTTAAGCAAAAGGCTTCTTCAGATACGAATACAAATAATAAATCCGTGTCCTTTGGTGATAAAAAATTATCAGCCAACATCGAAGAGATTAACATGAATCGAGAATTAATTCGTTTAGGTCATACCGTTAATACATCCGCCAATGAATACTTGCCTGTTCTTAATGATGAACAAAATAAATTGTATTTCGCCGGAATGGATCGTTCAGGTTTTTTTGATTTTAAAATTGATTATACCAAAGCAAAATCTTCTGGTGGTGAAGATATTTTTTGTTCAGAATTTTTGAATGGTGTGTGGTCCGACGCTAGACCCGTTGCAGGACTTAATACAGATGGTCATGAAGTGATAACACAGGCATGCTCCAATGGAAATTTTTTAGTGACAGCAAACTATCCTGAGAAATTAGGCCCTAAAATGAGTGATGATGCAGGGACACAAACCACAGATATTTTTTTAATTAGGAATAACAAAAAAGATTTTCAGATTTTTCATTTACCCGAGCCGTTGAATTCAATTTATACCGAATCAGATGCATGGATGGCAAACGATGAGTCGTTTATACTTTTTGTCTCAGACAGAGGTGGAAATGTTGGGGAGTATAAAAAGAAAGGATGGAAATGGAATGAAAGTTTCTGGGGCAATACGGACGTTTATGTAAGCCTTAAAGATGGAGATAGCTGGGGTGTACCAATAAATCTTGGTAGTTTGATAAATTCTCCTGGTGCAGAAAGGACACCTTGGCTTTCAGATGATGGCTCAAAATTATTTGTTAGCTCAAATGGTTATCAACAGGGTAAATATGATTTGGATGTTTATTGTTTCGTAAGAAAAAATAAAGATGACTGGAACAATTGGTCAGGTCCTTATATGATTAAAGATGCATGTACTGATTATGATGATTGGGGATATAAGGAAACAAAAAACGGCGATGCCTTGCTTGCTTGCGAAAAACCATTATCATTTAAACCAACGCAAGCAGGATCTGCTGGTGATGGCGGGATAAGAGAAACAAATTTTAGACCCGGATATAAAGTTTATGGTTTACAGGTAGCCTCATTGAATTCAACACGTTCTACTGATATTTACATGTTAAAGAAGAAAGAAACTCCGGTATTTACATTGCGCGATTTTTTCTTTGAAAACAATTCGTCTGCTCTCAGCAAAAAATATTCGGAGGAGTTATTTAGGCTTGTTGATTACATCAAACAAAATCCTGATTTTCAAATAGAAATCATTGGATATACAGATGATGCAGGATCAACTCAATACAATTTGAAATTATCTCAGGAAAGGGCAGAATCTTTAAAAGCTTTTATTCTTGAGAAAGGAGTAAAAAATAAAATTTCAACTAAAGGTTTAGGTGAAAAAAATCCTGTTAACAATAATAAGAATAGTGCTGAAAGAGCAATGAACAGAAGAGTTGAGATATTTTTTGTTTCGGAATCGAAATAAAACTGTTAATCAGTAATCTACCAGCTATTCATATTCCAAAATTGTTAAAGTTTCCTTGAGCTACTTAGAAAATAAAATTTAGGATTGAATTTCTTAATTTATTTATTCCTCTCCCGAAGTTTTTATTTCATACCAGTTTATTTTTCTGGATAGAAACATTAAGGTTGCAAGGACTAAAAATAAACCGATACTTCCCATAAGAAGTGCATAGTCCTCCATCTGAATCAGTGTGTAAATGAAAAGATAGAGTGAAGTGAGTATCAAAAAAATCAATCTGAACAGAATTTTTTTACTGAAAATACTTTTTGCATAGAGTGTTATCAAACAAATTACCGAAACGCTTGCAATCAGGTATCCATATTTAAATGTCAGGTGTTCGGATAAAGCAATCAGCAAAGTATAAAAAACGCATAGTGCCAGTCCCACAATGATGTATTGTATAGGATGTATTTTCACTTTATTTAAAATCTGAACAAAAAAGAAAACGAAAAATGTCAGAGCAATGAACATGGAAGCATATTTTGCAGATCTCATACTTTTTTGATATTCATCAACAGGCATAAATAAGTTTACCCCAAATGATGATTCATCAATTCCTTTTACAGAACCTTTAAATTGTTGTGGATAAGAACGGTTCAAATGCAAAACATTCCACATTGCCTTGAATCCGTTGTTTGTAACATCTCTTTTGTCAGGCAAGAATGCTCCGTCAAAACTTGGATTTTCCCACTTTGAATTTAGATTGACTTTAGTTGTTTTTCCCAACGGAATAAAATATAATCCGGAACTCCCGTTAAAATTAAGACTGAGGGAAAATTCGGAATTTCCACCTAAAGAGTCAATGCTACCCGAAGGAAATTTTGCGCTGATGCCGGTTTGAATTACATCATTGCTTTCAACACCAGGATTGAATGGAAATTTTTTGTCGTTCCAATTAATGGAAATATCCTCCTGAATACTTCTGAGATCAGATAAACCGAGTGAAAGATATGCATCATCCCACATTATATCGCTATTATCTGTTTTCCATTCCTTGAAACTTGGTTTTGAAAAACTACCTTTTAAATTCAGTCTTGCATTGTAAACAATCACTTCATAGATTCCTCTATATCTGATTTCAGGTTTAATTTCCCCCTGAATATCCAGCATTTCCGGTAAAAAATGTGCGTATCCTATTGATTCTACAAGTTTGAATTTATCAGTTTTATCGCCTTCAAAAACTTTTGTATATGTTTTATAAGGGATGGTAAGCACTATTCCTTTAACGGTTTGTTGTTCACCCCATTTTGAACTTACCTCTTTTATTGCTTCATCTTTTCTGTTTTCCCTCTCACTGATCAAACTTTCAACCATTGCGATAGGAATTAATAATAACAAAATCAAAATTCCTATTGTTATCAATCTTATCGTAATTGATTGCTTAATCCAATTATTCAATTTTTCAAAAAAATTTAGCTTATCTTTTTCCATAAGTGAAATTTTCTAATTCAAACAGTGAAGATTATCTTCTTTCTTTTAGTGATGGATCACATGGATTACATGGTATTCGAATTTCTATTGAAGTTTCCTTATCGGAAATCTCAAAATTGCTTAATGCTTTTTTTCTTAGTTTTTTACAAGATTTGTCAAAAGGTAGTTCGCTTTTATTCTTTTCATTTGAAGCAATATATAAAATGTATTTACCTTTTTTTATTTTTATTTCTAGTTCCCCTTTTTCGTTTGTCCTTCCTTTAAATTTCTTTTTAATTTTTCCGTCTGATTCTAATTTGATTTTACAATTTGCAAGTACTTTGGGCTGGTTCAATGCATTTATTATTTCATCATTGGGTCTAGCACCACCGCAATAACTTCTCGTGTAGGTGATCGTTATTTTTTTTTTATTTACCTCTTGCGAATATCCTATAATTGAGGTTAATATAATGAAGACAGTTAATATTTTATGTTTCATATTTAAGTTATTGAAAATCAAATTTCGCGAAAAATTCTCGTTTTTTTTCTTTTTCTCCTGAAAGATTGGGATATATACTTAATGTTTCCGCTTTATCAGTGAACAAAGGTTTTACCTGGTTCCATACCGATTCAAATATATCTGATTTTCTGTAAAATTCTAGGTGTTCTTCACTTTTCCAGATGCTGTATGTCATTAACCAATTTGGATTTCTTAATGAATGTCTCAATTCAAGAAAATCACATCCCTCAAAAGAAGCAATACGGTTTTTATTATATTCAAATATGGATAAAAAGTTTTCTTTTTCTTCCGGTTTGAATTTCAGTATAACATATCTTTCAATCATTCCGAAAATTCTACAGTAACCAAAAAATCATTTTGACTCAGATTTCTCGGAAAAATCATTTTCCCTGCATTTTCACTGTTAATGGCAACTTCAAGATGTCCCGTGGAGTTGAAAAGTGCTAGCACATCACCGGTTCTAACATCTGTGTAATTTTTAGAAATAAGATCTATTTCTTCACCCGGTATGCTGATTGTAAATTTTCTACCCTTACCAACTTCATGGAATAGTTTTTCAGTAATATTTGTTATAACGTTTCCAAAAGAATCAGTATAAATACATTTGCCTGTTATTGTGGAGTAGCTTATTGCTGGTTGATAAGCAAGGAGTTTAACATATTCTGATGTTGCCTCTCCAATTTCTGAAGCAGGAGTATTATTGGTTATTTTATGAATCGTTTCTATCAAAACGTCTTTAATAAAGTTTGGAGAATTATAATTATTGTGAGCGATTTCAATCACCGTTTCAGGCTCATCATCCGTAAACAATTTAAAAAAACCATTGTCAGGTGTTAGTATAAATTGTTTCTTATAGTAAAAAATAAGAAATCTGTTTTTTTGTGATTGTATACCGTTTACCCCTACAATATGAAAACTTCTTTCGGGAAAGTGGTTAAAACTGTTTTTAAGTAAAAAACTTGCTTCATGTACATTAAATTTACCAACTTCGTGACTTATATCAATTATTCTTACATCCGGAATTTTGGAAAAAATAGATGCCTTTATAACTGATACATAGTGATCTTTGTTTCCCAAATCAGTTAATAATGTGATAATGCGCATTAATCTGTTTTTAAAATATAGAGTTATTTCTAATTATCAAATTAGATAATCCAAACTTTAAAATGCCATGTAAATTTACCCAGCATTTTCTTTATTAATTTTGGTGTTTAGTCGAGATATAAACAATTGATTTTTGATTAATCATCAATACATAATTTTTTCTTGTGAAATAATTAAATTTTGGAAATTCTAAGATGCGAAAGTTTACAAACTGAACCTTAAAAAATTATTTTTCTAAATTAAAAATTGAGCTGATGAGTTATTCCAATTAAACTTATTTTAAATACGTAGTTAAAATTCAAATAAAAAAACAACTGATTGATTAAGGTTTAGATATTTTGATTTTATACTTACTGATTTTATTTCCTGTCTCCCAATTTGGCATTTTTTTAAGAACTCTAATAAGCTCTTCAATTTCTTTGCCTTTTGCAGATTGATTAGGTATTTCAAGTTCACCGTTACTTAAAATACTTATTTCTAAAATTATCTCTTTGTTTGAAAGCTTATTTTTATCAATATTATTAAAAATGTACTCTTCAAATTTAGATAAATCTCCGGGAAATCTTTCCAATTTATTAAGACGGAACTTGCTGTTTTCTTCAAATAAACTGATTTTTAAATCATTCAATTTATTTATGTTTAATATTTGATTATTGTACATGTCATCCGAGTTTTGGTTAGAAACCACACCTGAACTTGATAGCCTTTTACTCTTGTTCTTTCTAACTCTAGTACTTTTTGTTTCTATATTTGCATTCTCATTCTTTTTCACAGCAACCTCCTTAAAAGTACCATTGTTCATTTCCAATAAATTATTATCAACCTTATTTGTTATTGAATCTGACGTCCATGCGTAAGTAGCCGATACGGATGGTTCCGAAGATGTTTTATCCGTAATACTTACTATTTTTTCCTCTTCGTTATCAGAAATTGAACCCTTTACGTCTTCAATTTTTTTGTGGGCTACTTCAGCGTCTTTTTCAGAAATTTGATTTTCCTCGTTTAGAAATTGATTCAGATCTTCAGCTAAAGTAATCGTTTTCTTATCTGAGTTTTTATTTAGATTTAAATCTTTGCCCGGGCTTATAAAAATACTGTCTGATTTTACAGTTACTTCATTTATATTTGAATGCTGGTCAATTTTTTTATCGTCAGTTATTTTTACATGGCTTTGTTCTTTCTCTTGTGCTTCTACAACTTCGTTTTTATCCGGATTTATTTTTGGTCCAATGAGGAAAATTAGTCCTATAACCAATAATATCGATGCCGCAATTCCGATTCTGTAAAATCTTTTTGATAATTGTGTTTTCGAATTTTCATTCTTAGTCAATAAGTTTATCTTGCTATCAATATTTTTTCTTCTGGATTCTATATCTTTCACCAACTTCCATCCTTCAATTGCTTCTTTCTCAAAGTCATCCAGATTAGCATCTGAATGGTTTTTTTTCAATTCATTAAAAAATTGCTCTTTGTCGATATATTTAAAATTCTCTTCCATCAATTTTATTGACATATTATTATAACGAATAAAAAAATAAAAACAATACCACTTTTTATACCCAACTTTTCGAGTTTTATTTTTAAATTTCTCTTTCCGTTTTGAATGTGACTTTTAACGTTATTTATGGAATATCCCGTCTCATTTGAAATTTCCTGGTAACTTTTTTCTTGCAAATAAAATAACCTGATACATTTTTCTTGTTCTTCATTTAATTCATTAATAGCTTTCTCCAATTCTCCTATTTTAATTTCCTTATCTAATGCCATTTGATGCAACTCATCTGGACTTTCCATAAGGTTTTTAATATTTTGTTTATAATCAGCCTCTTTATTTCTTTTGGATTGTGAAGCCCTGAGCTGCATGAGGCAATAATTCTTGGTATAGGTATATAGCCAACTTTTAAAAAATTCAACTTCATGCTTTATTAAATCGCTCATTAGTTTTGTAAATACCTGTATTACCATATCTTCCGCGTCTTCTTCGTCTTTAAGGTATTTCATGCTCAAACCAAAGACAAGATGAGCATATCTTTTATATAGAACACCAATTATTAAATTGTTACGTGAAACTTTGAATTCTTTTAAAAGTTCAGAATCTGTTAAATCATTAAGTCTTTCAGGTATCAACATTTTGAACTTTCAATCAAATTTAATGAGATTTTATATTTTTGAAAACCACTGAATTTTTATTTTAGAATAAAAAAAAACCTCTCAGAAGAGAGGTTTGTTATAAAGAACTTATTTGGATTATTATTTCAAGGAGTTAACTCTTTTGGTTATCTTACTTTTGATGTTCGAAGCTTTGTTTTTATGAATGATACTTTTTTTGGCGAGTTTATCCAACATTGAAGAAATTTTAGGAAGAAGTTTTACTGCTTCCTCTTTATTTTCAGTTGTACTGATCATCTTTAAAGCTGTTCTTGTCGATTTTGCATAGTATCTGTTGTGAACGCGTTTGCTGTCGTTTGAACGAATTCTTTTTTGAGCGGATTTGTGATTAGCCATTAATTAGAATTTTTGAGTGTGCAAATATAATATATTATATTCAAATTGTGAGTGTTAATAAGAAAAAAATTAAGTTTTGCATCAATAATTAACTTTGTAATTTAAAATTAAATAATTGCAGTTACATAGAATTATAGTAGCTCTAATAATATGTCTTTCTTACTTTCAAGATGTTGAAAGTCAGGAAGTTGTTGATAAAAATCTTGTTCCTAATTATAGCTTTGAAAATTACAGAAAAAAGTCTACAAATATTAAAGCTGCTGTACCTTGGCAGAGTATCGCTACGGTTGACTTTTATCAAGAACCAATAAAAAACGATACGGGGATATACAGGGGCGCTCACACAGGTAATTGTTATGCAGGAGTAAGGTTTCAAAAAAAATACAAGGAATTCTTGCAGGTTAAACTTCCCGAATCTTTAAAGCGAGGCGAAAAATATTACTTTGAATACCACATAAGGTTAGGGCTTTGGAGCAATGCAATGCTAAAATCTTTTGGGATTTATTTTTCAAAATTTGGGTACCAAAGTCCCCAGAAAACAGATTTAAGAAGCGTAATTGATACAGTTTTTAAAAAGGATTCCATGGCTCTTACAGATTTACATTGGGCTAAAATTTCCGGTGTTTATAAAGCAGATGGAGGCGAGAGGTACGTTACCCTCGGCAATTTTTCGCCCAATGTTAAAAAAGACCTCAGGAGAATCAATATATTCAGGAGAGGATTTAAAGAAGCTTATTATTTTGTGGATGATATTTCACTAAAATGGATAAAATCCAAAGATGAAATACCTGTTGAATGGGTTGGGAGTTATTTTGATGATACAACAAAGGCACTTGAGGTCAAAAAGGAAATTAAGATCGGTGAGAAGTTTCCTTTAACTAATATTAAATTTGAAAAAGGTCATTCGTACATCACTCCCGAAAGTACAACTGAACTGAAACGACTCGCTCAGTTCTTGTTTAAAAATCCGCAATTGGTAATTCAAATAAATGGTCATTCAGATAACACCGGAAACAAATTTAAAAACCAAAAAATAAGTGAAGATAGAGCTCGTCAGGTATTTGAATATTTAATTTCAAAAGGGGTTCAAAATAGGATGTATTTTAAGGGGTATGGAGGACAGTTTCCTATTGCCTCAAATCTTGATGAGTTCGGCAAGGCGGCAAATCGAAGAGTAGAATTTGAAATCATAAAATAACAGGCAGTTATTTTATTACGACTTTAATTTTTTGATGGTAAGAAGTGGATCATTGGAAGCAAATACTGTATTACCTGCAACTAAAACGTTAGCGCCCATTTCTATTAATTTTCTATAGTTATTTAAATCAACCCCTCCATCAATTTCAATAAGCGCTTTGCTGTGTTTTTCCTGAATTAGTTTTTTCAAATCTTTTACTTTATTGAAAGTATTCTCTATGAATTTTTGTCCGCCAAACCCGGGATTAACACTCATTAGACAAATTAAGTCCGCATCTGCAACAATATCAGATAATAGATTAATTGAAGTATGAGGATTTATAGCAACGCCTGCCATCATGCCGGCAGATTTTATCGCCTGAAGACTTCTGTGTAAATGGTTACATGCTTCCAGATGAACTGTTAGTACATCCGCTCCTGCATCTTTAAAACTTTGTATGTAACGATCCGGATCTGTTATCATAAGGTGTACATCCAACGGTTTTTTTGCGTGTTTCTTAATGGCCTTCACTACAGGAAATCCAAATGATATATTTGGAACAAATAATCCGTCCATTACGTCAACGTGAAACCAATCTGATTCGCTCTTGTTTATCATTTCGCAATCCCTTTGCAGGTTGGCAAAATCGGCACTAAGAACGGAAGGAGCTATTAAATGCATAAGAATTGAAATTGTTAATCAAAAGTAATTAATCTATTAAAAAGATTAAATCATGCTTTGTCTTTTAATTAGATATGCATAAAGAATTTGAAAAAAGCCAAGGTTAATATCGGCTTCAACGTAATCAATGCCATATTGTGAACATTTTAACTTTAGATCTCCCGCAAACTTGTTAATGTTTTTGATGTATTCCTCCCTTATATCTCCGGGATTTATTTTTAGTTCTTCACCTGTTTCCATATCTATGAATCTGTATGGGCGATTTTCAAATTCAAAATGCAGTTCTTTTTTCTTGTCTGTAACATGAAATAGAACTACTTCGTGCTTCTTGTACTTGAGATGTTGAAGCGCAGCGAAAAGTTGTTCATGGTTGCTTCCGTCGTCAAACATATCACTAAACAGCATAACCAAGGAGCGGTTAGGAATAACCTCTGCTACTTGATGTAATGTTTCAACTGCATTGGTTGTTCTTTTGTTTTCCGGATGGTGCACCTCCATCATTTTTTCCAGCTCATTGTAAAGTAATTTCAAATGAACAGGACTACTTTTGGCGTTGTAATGTTTTTCAATTTTATTTGAAAAAACCGTTAGACCGATTGCATCTCTTTGCCTTTTTAGTAATTCAGTTAAAGCTGCAGCACAGTAAATTGAGAAGTTGATTTTGTTATTTTGTTCTTTATCTTTCTTTCCTTCCTCAAACGGAAAATACATTGAAGAAGAATGGTCAATCACGACTTGACAACGCAGGTTAGTTTCCTCCTCATATCGCTTAACAAATAATTTATCGCTCCTTCCGTACAGTTTCCAGTCAATATGTTTAGTGCTTTCACCTGAATTATATAGACGATGCTCTGCAAATTCAACAGAGAAACCGTGAAATGGGCTTTTGTGAAGTCCGGTAATAAAACCCTCCACCACTTGCCTTGCCAGTAGTTCCAATTGAGAAATACTTTTTGACTCGGCCGAATTAGGAGCGTTCAACATGAGTTTTAGAAAAATAAAAAATTGGGCAAACATATAGTTGATGCCCAATTAAAGTAAAATTAAAGCTGTGCGTCAAGTTTAGATGCCAAAGCTGCTTTAGCAACCGCACCAACTTGTTTGTCCACAAGCTGACCGTTTTTAAAGAAAAGTAAGGTTGGGATGTTTCTGATTCCGAATTGAGTCGGTGTATTCGGGTTATGGTCAACATTCATTTTTCCGATAACCGCTTTTCCTTCGTAATCTTTTGCAAGTTCCTCCACAACGGGTCCAACCATTCTGCATGGTCCGCACCATTCTGCCCAAAAGTCTACCAATACGGGTTTGTCTGATTTTAGAACAACTTCCTCAAAGTTGCTGTCTGTAATTTCTAATGCCATAGTATTTGTTTTACGTTATAAAGTTAAATTAATTTTACACAATATTTCAATTATTATTCCATTTAAGATGTCTGACATATTCACATGTTTTCAAAAATTCTAATCTTTGCTTTACAAGATGATATTTTTAGTCTGTATTTTTAAAAAATTATGTAGGTTTGTGAT
>JBKCIQ010000186.1:0-27431 GCA_046302135.1 Bacteroidota bacterium
GACCAGTTGTGATTGTGCAAGGATCTCCAACAGTTAAATTTTCTGAGGTTGCCCAGCTATCCGCAGCATATTTGAACTCATATGTGCCAGCTTGTAAACTTAATGTAGCTTCCCAAACGCCATCTCCATTAGAATCTGACATCGCATTGCAACCGCCACACCATCCGTTAAACGTTCCGTTTACCTCTGGTAAAGTGAAACCAGTTTGTTGTGTCATGTCAACCTGAAAGGTTACGTTGTGTGGGGTAGGGATTGAGTTACAATCAACACAATATCCCCAGCAAACTACAGGTAAAATTGTATCAGTTGTACCAATTGATAAACTTCTGTTGGTAAATCCACCATTAGTTACAGTACATACACTACCCGAGCTAAGATTCTCTTGTGATGTCCAGTTGTCTGCGGCAAATTTAAATTCGTAACTTCCTGCTGCTAATGCAACAGTTACTTCCCAAATTCCATCTTGATTTACATCTGACATCGGGTTACAAGCAGCACCACACCAACCATTAAATGTTCCATTGACTTCAGGTGTTGTGAAATTTGTTTGTTGAGCCATATTAACTCTGAAGGTTACATTTGTAAGAGGAGCGGAACAAGATGTACAAGCTCCCCAGCAAACAACTGGTAATATGGTGTCTGTTGCGCCTACGGTTAAAGATCTGTTGGTGAAACCTCCATTAGTAACTGTACACGGGCTTCCTGAAGTTAAATTTTCTTGTGATCCCCAGCTGTCAGCTGCAAATTTAAATTCATAGTTTCCTGGTGCAAGTGGAAGCGTTGTCTCCCAAATACCATCTTGATTTGTATCTGTTAAGCCGTTACATCCGCCACACCAGCTGTTGAACGTGCCGTTAACTTCAGGTGTTGTAAAACCAGTTTGCTGCGTCATATCTACTCTGAAAGTAACATTTGTACTCTGAGCAAATCCATGACTCATAATAGCTCCTGCTGATAAGGCTAGAGCAAGCATTTTAAAATTTGTAGATATTTTCATGTTGTTTATTTTAGTCAAAAATAAATTAATTATTGTAATAAAAACAATAAGTAAAGGTTTTTTTTCTGTATAGTGAAACCGTATCTAAATTTCGGTAGATATTACTTAATGATTATTGCAGATCGTGTTAATAGAAGGTTAGGGTTGGAAATTCTTATTGTATAATGACCATTTTCTAATGAGCTTAAATTTAGGTCTGAGTTAAGTTCGGTAATTTGCGTTTTGTAGGCAATTCTACCTACAGCATCAACGAATTCAACTGAATATGTTCCTGAAAATAATTTGAAATGAAGTACGTCTTTTGCAGGATTCGGATAAATTGAAATTATTTTTTCTGCTTGCTCGTTAATCCCATTTGGGCAAGCGGAACAGCGATTGTAGTAAATGCCTATTGAATCAGCATCACCGGGAGACCAAACCCGATTTGCAAAAGAAGAATAGTCTGTTAAAGGAGCACAATTAGCTCCGTTTTGCATTTCGGTAATTAGATTTTCTTGAATAGTGTCAACTACTATTAAGTAGTCCATTGATGTTGCAGGTGGCGGGTTAAAAGTAAATGTCCACGTTCCATTTCCGTTGCTATTTGCAACCGGACCGGCATTCCATGTCCAATTCCAGAAAGAACCTGTCAACCTTACACCCTGCGCATTCTGCCCACATAAATCAACTGTAATTTTTAAGGCGTTTGAACCACCTGCACATGCACCACAAGCCCCCCAGCATACAACCGGTAATGTAGATGCTGAATTACCTACGGTTAGTGTTCGGTTTGTATAACCGAAATTTGTAACGGTGCACGGGCTTCCCGGTAATAATGTTTCTTGGCTTCCCCAGTTGTCTGCAGCAAATTTATATTCATAGTTTCCGGGTGCAAGCGCAATAGTGGTCTCCCAAATGCCGTCGCCGTTGCTGTCAGTCATTGGGTTACATGCCGAGCCACACCAATTATTAAAATTTCCGTTAACTTCCGGAGTTGTAAATCCGCTCTGCTGATTCATGTCTACCTGAAAGGTAACATTGGTTTGAGATTTTGTAAATTGCAAAAATGTGATTAGAATTAGAAAGTATATTTTCTTCATGTCGGTTGTTTCGTCAAAAATAAAAATTTATTGTATCTATTACAATAAGTATTAAAGATAAAATAATTTTAACATTTAAACCTTTAACAGCACTTTTCAAATTATTATTAAGAATTTATATGACCGTTTAAAGTCGTTAATGCCTTAATGTTATATAATTCTATTTTTCTTTATGTAGTATAAATCGATTTATAGATCAATTGTTAATACTTATTTATCCGATTTAAATTGTTAAGATTTTGTTTAGAGAGAAATGATTTAGATATTGGACCTCTACTTTCTTCTCTTTTTTTCTTTAATTATTAAAGATAGCTCTCTTCCTGTCTGGCCTTTTACAGAGGTGTTTTCTTGGGCTCTTCTAATTAAATAGGGCAGGACATCGTCTACAGGTCCATATGGGACATATTTAGCTACATTATAGCCTCCAATTGCGAGATTATAACTAATGTGATCACTCATTCCTAACAATTGAGAGAAATAAATTCTTCTATCGTTATTTACAATTTTTTCTTTGTTCATCAATTCAACTAAAATCAAGCTGCTTTTTTCATTGTGAGTTCCTGCACATAAACCAAAATCTTTAATATGCTGAACGCAGTATTCTAAAGCAAGATTGTAATCTTTATCGCTATCTTCCTTTGTATCCTGAATAGGTGATGGATAATTGTTTTCCTGAGCTCTTTTTCTTTCCTTCTCCATATAAGCTCCACGTACCAGCTTAGCGCCAATATGATAACTGTGATCTTTGGCTTTCTTGTGGCTATCCTTCAGAAAATTAAGGCGATCTTTTCTGTATAATTGAAATGTATTGTAAACAATTGCATGCTCTTTATTGAAACGTAACATGTTTTCATCTGCCAAATCGTCAATCGCCTTTTGTATCCAGCCTTCTTCAGCATCAATGAAAATTGGTTTATTCATCAGATATGCTTCTTCGCAGATGCATTCAACTCTTTCACAAACTTTACTCCATTCTTTTTGCTCAATTTCATTTAAAATTTTACCTGCACTTACTTTCTCGAGCAATTCAAATCTTGCAAGACCTGTTACCTTGAATACGCAAAACGGAATATTTTTATCATTTGCTGCTCGCTTTATGGTTTGAATTGTTTCAATTTTACAATTTTCAAAATCTTCCTCCGATTCCTTCCCTTCAACGCTATAATCTAAAATGGTTCCTATGCTGAATTTACCTAGCTCGGAAATAGTCACAGAACAATCACTAATGTTTTCTCCACCTACAAATTGCTTGAAAATAGTTTTTTTAATTAATCCTTTGAATCCGATCTTTAAAGAAAATGGTGCAAACATGGCGCCTAATTTAACCATAGCCGGATTTGAAATTAATTTAAAAAGCCAATATGAACGGCTTAGGTCACTCTCTGATTTTGCTTTAAATGCATTTTCTGTGTTATCGAAAGAAATCATTATTAATTTACTTTACAAAGATAATCTTTGAATTAGTTTTTCTTTAATTTTTATTAAACAAAAATACTTTCCTGTGAACGTAATATTTTCATACTTTTAAGTGATGCAAGAAATTAAGTCAAAAGGTTATTCAATCTTTATTGGGAATCGTTCTTTGTACAAACTTGATCAACTCATTAAGTCTTCCCAATACTCAAAAATTTTTATTCTTTGTGATGAAAATACTTTTACCCATTGTTTACCTGAATTATTGTATAAATGTCCATCACTCCATGAGTCAGAATTATTGGAAATTGAGAGTGGGGAGGAGAGTAAGAGTTTAGCCATTTGCAATGATTTGCTTAAGAGTTTAAGTGAAAGTAAGGCTGACAGAAAATCTTTATTACTCAATTTAGGTGGGGGTGTAATAGGGGATCTGGGTGGATTTACAGCTTCTATATATCAAAGAGGGATCGATTTCATACAGGTCCCTACAACTTTATTAGCGATGGCCGATTCTTCTGTTGGAGGTAAAACAGGAGTTGACCTAGACGGCATTAAAAATCAGGTTGGCACTTTTTCAAATCCTAAAGGAGTTTTTATATTCTTTGGGTTTCTTCACACCTTGAACCATCGTGAACTTATTTCAGGTTTCGCAGAGATTATTAAGGTTGCATTAATTTCTGATGTTAAGCTTTTCGATTCTCTTTCAAGAACTAAATCCATCAACTCAAATAGTGTTGTTAAGTTTATTGAAAGATCTGTTTTGATTAAAAATGGTATTGTAGAAAGTGATCCAAATGAAAAATCTATTCGGCGCTCGCTTAATTTTGGACATACAATTGGTCATGCACTGGAATCTTATTTTCTATCCACAACTAATCATCTTTTACACGGTGAAGCAGTTGCTCTAGGAATGCTTGCAGAATCTTTTATTTCCCTGAAAATGGGTATGATTTCTACTGTTGAGTTCAAAAAAGTAGAATCGCTATTACAAAAATTTTACAAGAATCAGAATCTACCTATTCCTAACGAACAAAAAATTTTCGATTTGTTGAAGCACGATAAAAAAATAGAAAGCGACAAATTAAACTTTACTTTGTTGAAGGGAATTGGTAAGAGCAAGATAAATTGTTTAGTTTCAGACGAATTAATTTCAGAGTCTTTAAATTATTTATGGACAGAATAAAATTATTTCCTCCTGAACAAAAAAAATTAACTTCAGTAAACATCTCTTTAGAGTATTCTAAAAGTGAATCCAATCGTTTACTTGTGATCCGACAATTTTGTAAGCAAATTTTTGAGATTAAAAATTTATCTGAATCAGATGACACTAAAGTTATGCTTGATGTTCTTGAGCGCGACTCTATGAGAATTCAGCGCGACGAAAAAGCAGTTTATAATGTTGGACATGCTGGCACTGCAATGCGCTTTTTGTGTGCATATTTTTCAATAACACCCGGCACTTATGTGCTCACGGGAAGCGATAGAATGAAGGAACGTCCTATTGGAAATTTAGTGAATGCTTTAAGATTTTTAGGTTCGGAAATTGAATATTTAGAAGAGGAAGGATATCCTACTTTATTGATAAAAGGAAAAAAAATACCAGGAGGAAGTGTAACTGTTGATTCAGGTATGAGCTCACAATTTATTTCAGCTTTGATGCTGATTGCTCCTACCTTGGAAGAAGGCTTAAAATTGTCGCTCATAGGAAAGACAGTCTCTTCTTCATATATTGTTATGACGGCTAGTTTGATGCATGAATTTGGAATTGATGCAAAAATAACTGGTAATGATATTTTTATTCCTTCCGGTGGATATCGTTTAAATAATAATTCATTGTATCCTGTTGAATCCGACTGGAGTGCCGCTTCATATTTCTATGCATTTGCTGCTCTTTCCAAAGGTTCAGTTTTATTTCTAAAAGGATTAAAAAACATAAGTCATCAGCCGGATTCGATTTGTGCTGAATTATTTAAACAATTTGGTGTTGAATCGGAATTTATAAACGATGGAGTTAAAATATTTTCTAATTCAAAATTCATTCCTGAATTTTTTTCTTATGATTTTACTAATTGCCCTGATCTTGTACAGACCATAGCTATTGTTTGTTCAGGATTGAATATTTCGGCCCGCTTTACGGGAGTATCAACGCTAAGAATTAAAGAAACGGATCGTGTTATTGCTTTAAAAAATGAGTTAAAGAAAATTAATGTTGAACTTGAAATAAGTGATTCCAACACGTTTAATATTTATCCACACAAATCCGATTTCGTGAGGTCTGATATTGTGATTCAAACATATAATGATCACAGGATGGCAATGTGTTTTGCTCCTCTATGTCTGATTCATTCAGGTATTACAATAGAAAATCCGAGTGTAGTATCAAAATCTTTTCCGAATTTTTGGAATGAAATTCAAAAGACAGGTATTAGGTTGAATATTGTTTAATAATTTATTTCAGTTGATTGATGATGTCTTCCACGCTGATACCTTCTGCTTCTGCTTTATAATTTTTTACAATACGATGTCTTAATATAGAATTTGCAACAGCTCTAACATCTTCGATATCTGGTGAATATTTTCCTGAAATTGCTGCATGGCATTTAGCACCTACAACCAGGTATTGTGATGCCCTAGGTCCGGCTCCCCAACTAAGGTATTTTTGCGAGACCTCAGGTGCGCCAGCAACTCCCGGACGAGTTTTAGTTGCAAGGCGAACTGCATATTCCAAAACATTATCAGGAACAGGAATTTTTCTAACCAGATCTTGGAAGAATAAAATTTCTTCGGCATTAAGAATTTTATTCAACTCAACTTTTTTATTGCCTGTGGTATTCTTTACGACCAATAATTCTTCCTCGAAACTAGGGTAATCTAACCATATGTTGAACATGAAGCGGTCTAGCTGTGCTTCCGGTAGGGGATAGGTTCCTTCTTGTTCGATTGGATTTTGTGTGGCTAAAACAAAAAAAGGATTTCCTAATTCATATCTTTTTCCTCCTGCAGTTACGGCTCTCTCCTGCATTGCTTCTAAAAGTGCAGATTGAGTTTTGGGTGGAGTACGATTGATTTCGTCTGCTAGAACAATATTGGCAAATAGCGGACCCTTTATAAAACGAAAAGAACGATTTTCATCTAATATTTCGGCACCAACAATATCGCTTGGCATTAAATCAGGTGTGAACTGAATTCGGTTGAAGCTTAGACCAAGTGCATCAGAAATTGTGTTTACCAATAAGGTTTTTGCTAAGCCCGGAACACCCACCAGAAGACAATGACCTTTTGAAAAAATTGAAATCAATACACTTTTTATTGTGTCACTTTGACCAATTATTACTTTCCCTATTTCAGAATTTAATGCTTTGTATTTTTCAACAAGAGCATCAGCCGCTTCAACATCGTTTTTATAGTTTAGCATATTGAAAAAAATTTATTTGATTGATTCAGATTGTAACCAATTATCTTTGAACGGACATTTTTGATAAAACGGATCAATTTTTATGTAGGTAGATTTTATTTTTCTGTTTATCCAATTATTTAGTAGTTTTTCTTGTTTTTGCGCCTGTGCAAATGTTTGTAAGCGTTGATAGTCATCTTTCAGGTTTGCCTTATGAGGAGGAACTCGGTTCTTTAGATAAAATATTCTGTAAGCCTGTTTCTGATCACGCGTTAAAAAAGGCATCGGTTCACTCATGTCGCCAATATTCATTTTGTCTAGCATGAAAACTAGTTTCTCATCCATTTGCCCAAGTTCATTAATTTCAAAACGGGTATTTCCCGCTGCCATATTTATCATTAATCCACAATTCATTCTGGTTTCTTTTTCATCTGAATATTTTGCTGCAGCTTCACAGAATGTCATTTCACCTGCTTTTATTTTTTTGTAAATGGAATCAAGGTAAATTTTACATTTAAAAAGATCTTCATTACTCATTTTTGGCGTTATTAATATATGTCTAAGATCAACGAAATCCCCTTTACGAGCAATCAGTTGTATAATATGAAAACCATAAACTGTTTCAACTATCTCAGAAATTTCACCTGGTTTTAACCGAAAAGCCGCTGCTTCAAATTCCGGTACAAAAGAGCCTCGCTGAATATTGTAGTATTCTCCTCCGTTTTTTGCAGAGCCAGGATCCTCTGAATAAAGTGTTGCTTTAACCGCAAAGCTTTCTCCATTCTCAACCACCTGCTTTCTAATTTTTGCAAGCTTTTCTTTCGCCTCTTTTTTCGCCTTTTCACTTATTATGGGAGTCTTAACAATTTCACCGATCTCTACCTCGGAATTAATTAGGGGTAGGGAATCTTCAGGGATACTTTTAAGATAAGCTCTTACCTCAGCTGGAGTTACTTTTACTTCACCTGATATTTTCTGATTCATCTTTTGAGCAATAAGTATATCATGAATGTCTTTTCTGTACTCTTCCTTTATAAGCGGCATTTCTTTTCCTAGTTGTGTCTCCATGTTCTCCTGACTACCGAATTGCTGAATCATGTAATTGATCCTCCTATTTAATTCGTTCTCAACTTCATTATCACCAACTGTAACTGAGTCTTTGTCTGCTTGTGCAAGTAACATTTTCATTACAAGAATTTGCTCGAAAACATCACAATCTCCATTTTCACCAAGATTATATCCTTTTGATCTTGCCTCCAACAAGCCCTCATTAATTTCGCTCTGAAGAATCATGTATTTTCCAACCACACCAACAACTCTGTCAAGTGAGGTTTGTGCGTTAATTAATGAGCAGAAAAAACAGGTAAATAAAAAAACAATAATTCGTTTCATAGTTGTTTGAATAGGTTCAATACACTTCAAAATTACCTTTTTGTTTGGCTTTTTCGTAAATGTCTTTTTTCATGTCATCTATTAACTTTAGTTTTCGCTTATTTATAATGATGTTTTTGATGTTTTGTTTTTCAAAAGAAAGTGGTGAAACTGAATTTTTTATTTTGTAAGCCTTGATATTCACATAATAAGCGTTTAAACTGTCTTCAACTTCTATATAACGGTTAGACTTAAGAAATATTTCCGGATTTAATGAAGTGATAGGAATTTCTTTTAATAACTCATCAAAAAGTAGCCAATTCTCATCGTCCATAAAATAATTTTCTGCTGATTGAACACAAAAGGCTTTAAGTGCTATATAATCTTTCTTTGAATCACTTTTGAACCACTTTTTAACTTTTTCAGCGTTTTGTTTCCTTTTATCTGTCTTGATATACCAAACCTTTACAATGTTATCTTTTAATGTAAATTGATTTTTATTTTCATTGTAATATTTTTCAATTTCTTCAATTTTTACTAATGTATCTAATTTCTGACTCACTAATTCTGTTTGGTAATTATAAATCAGAAGATTCTTTCTGTACTCATTAACTTGCTTTTCTATATCTAATTGTTCAGATGTGAGGTTCTCCTCTGCCTGTAAAAGAAGTAATTCATCCTGTACCCACTTATCAATGAAATTACGTATTAACTGAACGCTGTCTTTTTTAGTTGTTTCGGATGGTATAATATTCTTTATATCGGATGGGTAAAGAAAACTGTTGTTAACCCTTGCAAGTGGTTTTTCTTTTTTACTTTCTAATGATTCCTTATTTCCGCAACTGTAAAACAAAAGCAAAATAAAAGAATTAACAAAGAATAAGTTCACTGATTTGACCGTCATTTATTACAGTTGCTATGTAAATTTAATTCTAATCTTTTAAGTAATTTGCTTTTGGAGAAAATTAACGAAAAAACCACCCTAAAGGTGGTTTTTTCAATGGAAAATTTTAGAAATTATTTTCCTACAGTTTGCAAAACTTCTTTGTTTACATCAAATTTATGCTTGCTTCTTAGTTCTTTTATCCACTCTTTTTCTAGGTAATTTTGATAGTCAGTAGTTATTGCACCCTTTGCTTCATTAAGTTGTTTTGGTTGTTTAGGAAGAACTTTATTTATTTTTAAAATACAGAACTTCCCTTCTGATGTTTCATCTTTAAAAGGACCGAAAACACCCTCTTTCCAATTGTCATCAATTAGCTTTCTCTCATTTTTAATATACATAATGTTGTCTATGCTTACGTTGAGTTGTGAACTTTTATTGATCTTTTCAGTGATTTCTTTATCGCTTTTCTTTTTGCTCGCCATTGATTTCACCTGATTTGCAATTTTCTCATCAGCGCACTTATAGATGTTCACATCAGCACGCTCATCCCATAAATAATTGTTTTTGTTTTGCTCGTAATATCCTTTAAGTCCGAGTGTATCTTTCATGGCTTTTGTCCAAACTTTTTTATCTAGTAAATCAAATAAAAGAATCCCATCTCTGTACTCCTGCATTAAAGCCTTGAACTCAGGATACTTTTTATCCAGCATGCTTTCTTCTAAAGCAATGCATCTGTCATTTACCCAATTGTTGTATTGCGTGTTGGCAACTGACTTGAAATCATTTTTCGGTCGTTTGGTTTGTCTTTGTTCAAGATATTTCGCAAAATCGTATTGGTTATAAGTTGTTTCTCCAATTTTAAAAAGTGGTTTATTAAAACCCTTTACTTTTTCTGAACTCCATTTTCCATCCCAGTAGGTTGTATCCAATTTAGAAATAAGCTCATCTAATGCAGGAAAACTAACAAGCTTTTTAGTTTTGGTCGTGAATTCACTGAAACCGTTTTCTGATTTTATTTTTGCTATAAGACTAGCCCTACCAACCTGACCGCGCTGACCTTTTTCAACTTTTTGTTTAAGTTCATTTCGCATCTTCTCGAACGGAGCTAAATCTTTTTTATCAATTCGTTTTACAATGTGCCAACCGTATGATGTCTGAAATGGTTCAGATATTTGACCATTTTCCTTAAGGTTGAAAGCGGCGTTCTCAAATTCTACAAGTGGAAGTTTGCCTCTACTTACCCATGAAGGAAGTTGTCCTCCTTTATTCGCAGTGCTCTTGTCCTCAGAAAACTGTGCACACAAATCATCCCAATTTGCACCTTCTTTTATTTTTGAATAGATTTCATCAATTTTCTTTTTTACATTAGAAGAATCGGCCTTAGTAGCATCTTTTTTATTTCTCAATACAATGTGGCTTAATAACAACTCACCCGAGGCCGAACGTTTTTCCCATACCTTGATTATGTGGTATCCATAGGCAGTTCTTACAGGCATGCTTACCTCTCCAACCTTTGTGTTGTAAGCAGCAGTCTCGAAAGGATAAATCATTGCAAATGCAGTGAAGAAACCCAAATCACCCTTGTTTTCCTTTGCACTTGGATCACCTTTTTCAGCTGTTTCACGAGCAATCTTTCCAAAATCTTCTCCTTTTACTGCACGATTTCTATAATTCATGATTTTGTTGTATGCTTCTAAAGTATCTTTTGGTAGTGCGTCTTCGGAAATTTTCACCAAAATGTGAGAAGCATGGATTTCAATTTTTAATCTTTCATATGCTTCTTTTACCAATTGTTCATTTACATTTTTATCCGTAAGGTATGGACTTGCAAGCTGCTTCCTGTAACCATTGAGCTCATTCAGGAAATTTCTCATGGTGTCCATGCCCAGCTCTTCAGCATTTTTTACCTTGAGTTTGAAATTGATGAACATATCCATGTATTCTTCAACAGACTTTTGATCTTTAACCTCTTTGGAGGGATTATTTTTGAAAAATACAGCTTCAAATTCGGCTTTTGTAATGGGCTTACCATCTATTTTAAGAATAACCTGATCTCCATTTTTATTCTGTGCCGAAACAGAGAATAAGGTCAATAAAAAAATACTGACTGCGAGTTTTATTCTTTTCTTATACATAGTTTTTATTTAAGGGAAGCAAATTTAATAATTTTATTCAGGTCAATTCCTAAATTGCCGGACTTTTAAATGTTTATGTTTGGGATGAATTTTATAAAATATCATCAGGAATGGTTAATATTACAGCCTAAAACGGAATGAAACAAAAGTCTAATATCATCAATAGGTCTTTGGTAGGCGTGGTCTTTGTTACTGTCTTGGTTGGTTCTACAATTTTCGGGCCTGTTTCATTCGCTTTGTTATTCGCTTTTATTGCAATAGGTGGCTTGCTTGAATTTTATAGAATGATGAAATTAATACACATTTCTCCTAACTATTTTTTGGGAATTTTAACCGGATTTATTATTTATCTTCATTTTGTAATACGCGCTATCTTCCCTACAGAGCAAGTTTTTTCAGATTTTTCATTATGGCTCGCATTATTATCTGCTTCTTTCACTCTAATTTATGAGCTATTTAGGAAAAAGGAAAATCCTATATCAAACATATCGGCTACATTATTCGGAATAATTTATACCATTGTTCCTTTTGCTTTTTTAATACAGATTGCACATTTCAAGCCTTTTTATGAACCGCGTATTATCCTTTCCCTGTTTTTTCTAATATGGACCAATGACACTTTCGCGTATCTTTCAGGGTCTTTATTTGGTAAAAGAAAGTTAATGGAAAGAATTTCTCCCGGCAAGACTTGGGAAGGTTTTATTGGGGGGGGTGTCTTTACTCTTATATTGGCCTTTTTCCTGAATGATGTTTTTCCGGTTGATTTTCACTGGCACATGAGCCGAACGGACTGGATGGTTATAGGTTTATTTGTTTTTCTTTTTGGAACATTGGGTGATCTCATTGAGTCCATGATGAAAAGATTTACCGGCGTTAAAGATTCGGGTAAAATTCTTGGTGGGCATGGCGGAATACTTGATCGCTTTGATAGTTTGATCTTTGTAGTTCCTTTTCTTTACGGATACCTTTTCTACTTTAAAGCAAATTTACCTTATTTAAAAGGCATACTTGGTCTTGAATGAAGTTTATTCTATTACCAACTTGAATAATTTGCTGCTTTCTTCAGTTTCCTTGTTTTTACTTATTAAACGACAGAAGTAAATTCCTTTGTTGGTAACGAGTTTGCCTAATTCAATTTTCATCGACCATTTACCTGAACTTGGATATTGAGCAGTGTTATTTGCAACTAATCTGCCGCTCAAATCATAAAACTCTGCAATAACCTGAGAAGGCTTTCCAAGTACAAAATTAATGTTTACTTCATCCTTTACCGGGTTTGGAAATAGAGTAATACCATTAAGTTCAGATACAGGCTCAACTATCTCCATTCCTAGAGGGCAAATACGGTATATAGCACCTGAAGTTGTGTATCCACCTTTCATTGCATAAATACACTCGTCGCTTCCTTGCATTATTGTGGTCAATCCGCCGGAGGTTGTAAAATCAGCCCATTGTACCCTAGATACAAACTGGTCGTATGCAGGTGGATTACCCAATGTGATGTCATAAATTCTGCCATAGTCGTTATCTGCCACAAGTAAGTGATTGGTAAGTGTAGAAAACGCTGTTCCGGAATAATGTAAAATTCCTGTTATAGCAGGTAAAGGAGATGCCCAGTCCTCTATAGGTAATTCTGAACCGGGTAGTGAACACGGTGTTGTAGTTGAACCAAGATTATAAAATCCTTCACAGGTATTCCAGCCATAGTTTTTCCCTTTGTGAATCATGTTTACCTCATCCCAAGTGTTTAAACCATTTTCTGCGGAGTACAAAGAGTCGTTCACAGGACTGAACGAGAAGTCAAATGCATTTCTGTGTCCGTAGGTCCAGATTCTGTCATCGTTGCCTGTTGCCGGATTTCCGTCATCGTAGTATGGGTTATCAGACGGGATAGTACCATCTGTATTAATTCTAAGGAAACTACCATAAGGGTCTGTTTTGGTTTGTCCATTGGCTTGAACGGCAATGTCCCCAATTGAGATGTAGATTTTATCAGGCTCTGATGCATGCATGCGAATGTTTCCGCCTACGTGATTACCTGCAATGGTGTTTGAAACATCTATATCTAGAATGATTTGTGGGTTGGTTCCTAAATTGTTTGCTTCAGTAAATTTTATCACTCTTATTCTCTCATCTCCTAGCCATTTGTGATTATAGTAAACATAAACAAAATGATTGTTATTGAAATTTGGATCAAAACAAATACCAAGTAAGCCTCTCTCAAAATCACATTGAACAGAATCGGTAAGATTATAAAAATTTCCTAAGGAAGTACCTGTTGCAGAGAAAACTTTAATCAATGCATTTGCACATGAGCCTGCAGAATTACCACCTTTTTGGGTAACGAAAAATCTTCCATCAGGTGCAATATCAAAAGCAACAGGGTAGGTAAGCCCACTCACAATTGTTGATTGCGTATATGCCGGATTTTGCGATTTAAGAATTAATGAAACCATTAAAATCAGTGTAAAGTAGAGCTTGCTCATAATTTTATTTTCTTCAAAGGAATAAACTAATTTCTTTCTCTCCAAATTATTATCAAAAAAAATAATTGAAGCCAAGCCGGTTTAAAAACTAATTCGTAGTTTTTTGTTAACTTGCAGACCACTTAAATATTGATTTACCCATCGGTTTTAACATAATTCCTAATAAATGAGTGAACGTATATTACAGGCTCTGATGCAATTGTTCGCAATCATTTCCAGGGTTGATGGATTGACTAATTCGGGTCGTAACATTGTTCAGTCTTTTTTAAAGCAACAACTTAACAACGAGTTGGTTGAAAAATATCTCAAAGTATTTGATGAGTTCCTTGAATCGCACCATGCAATTTCCAGAAAAAAAGACGGCTCAGCCAAAAGAACCTCTTTAAACTCAGTTAAGGTGTTGAAAATATGTTCCCAAATAAACCAGGAACTTGAGCAAACCCAAAAAGTAATCGTTCTTATCCGGATTTTGGAATTCGTTAATTCTTCTACTGATATTTCTGAACAGGAATTAGAATTTGTTTCCACTGTTGCTAATGCATTTAACATCTCTGATAAAGATTTTCTTCAATTAAAATCTTTTGTACAGAATGAATTGGGAACGATGAGTAATTCCACAGATTTTCTATTGGTGAATAATGAGTCAGCACCCTCTGATTCACCGTCAAAGCATTTTTATTGTCAGCAATTTCTTCCTGGGGTTTCACTCTGGTTGTTGTGTGTTCAAACCGTTGACCTGTATTTTATTAAACTATCCGGAAGCCAGGAGATGTTTTTGAACGGACATATACTTAAAAGTGGAAGAATCTATATTTTCAACAGAGGGTCATCAATTAGAAGTTCAAAATTCAAACCCATCTATTACAGTGATTTGGTTAGTAAGTTCCTTGCTGATTCGAACCTGAGTAAAATAACATTTAGCGCAAGCGGACTATACTACAAATTCAAATCAGGTAAATTTGGTTTAAGGGATATTAATCTTAGAGAGGAAGGTGGTCATTTGGTAGGTATAATGGGGGGGTCCGGAGCTGGAAAGTCCACTCTACTTAATGTTTTAAATGGAACAGAAGATCCGTCTTCCGGTGAGGTTTTAATTAATGGAATTAACATACATAAGGAAAAAAATAAGATCAAAGGGATTATTGGTCACGTTTCACAGGATGATATTCTCGTAGAGGAATTGACAGTGTTTCAGAATTTATTTTTTAATGCAAAGTTGTGTTTTGGAGAGTTAAGCGATAAAGAAATCAATGAGCGCGTTTTGAAATTACTGATGGATCTTGGCCTTTATGAAACAAGAAACCTCAAGGTTGGTTCACCATTAGAGAAAACAATTTCAGGCGGTCAGCGTAAACGACTAAATATTGCTCTTGAGTTGATAAGAGAGCCATCTGTTCTTTTTGTTGATGAGCCTACCTCAGGATTATCCTCAAGAGATTCAGAAAACATTATGGATCTACTAAAGGAACTGGCTTTAAAAGGCAGGTTGGTTTTTGTAGTTATTCATCAGCCTTCATCTGACATTTACAAAATGTTTGATAATATGATAATTCTGGATGTAGGCGGCTATCCGGTATATTATGGTAATCCTGTTGATGCAGTTATTTATTTCAAACGTTTGATACATCATGTTAACAGCGAAGAGAGTGAATGTGCTTACTGTGGAAATGTGAACCCTGAACAGATTTTCAGCATAATTGAAACTAAAGTTTTGGATGAATATGGGCACCCTACACAGGAAAGAAAACATTCTCCGGCTGAATGGAACTCTTATTTTAAGGATATAATTGAAAAGGTCATTGAAATTCCTGATCACGAAAAGATTACTCCGAAAGGCAGTTTTAAGATACCGAATTTCATTAAGCAATGGTGGATTTTCATTCATCGGGATGTGATGAGTAAAATAGCCAACAGACAATACATGCTTATTAACTTTTTGGAAGCACCGGCGCTCGCATTTATCTTGGCATACCTCATTAGATATTTTAACACGGATAAAGACAGCTTTCATGGCTATGTTTTTTCTGAAAATGAAAATCTGCCTGCGTTTCTGTTTATGGCTGTTGTAGTAGCTTTATTTGTGGGCCTATCTGTGTCTGCTGAAGAAATAATCAAAGACAGAAAGATACGGAAGCGTGAAAGATTTCTTAATCTTAGCAATAACAGTTATTTGCTGAGCAAGGTTTCAATAATGTTTCTTATTTCAGCAATTCAGACCATCACTTTTGTAATTGTAGGTAATCTTGTTTTAGATATTAAAGGTATGTGGCTAGATTACTGGATTGTCCTCTTCAGTATAAGTTGTTTTGCCAATCTATTGGGGCTTAATATTTCTTCTGCATTCAATTCCGCAATAACAATTTATATTTTGATTCCAATTTTAATAATTCCACAGTTGTTGCTAAGTGGTGTTTTGGTAAAGTTCGATAAACTTAATCCACACCTTACAGACCAAAGCAATGTTCCCTTTTGGGGAGAAATAATGGTTTCAAGATGGGGCTTTGAGGCATTAGCCGTAAACCAATATTGTAATAACGAATATGAGAGAATTTTTTATCGCTTTACAAAAAAATACGAGCAAGCTGATCATAAAAAGAATTACTGGATGGATAAATTAAATAAAAAGATCAATCGAATCCAGAGTTTTATTGATGGTAGTGACAAAAAAGTTGATATAAAGGGTGATTTAGATCTATTGAAAAATGAGGTTGAAAAGGAAAATTCGTTTCGTAAAGGAAAATACTCTAAATTAAAGTTTAATAGAGTAAATGAACTGACATTAAGTAAAGGATCTTTTAAAGATGCTTCTTTGCTCAACGAATTAAGAAGTTGGCTTGAAGGTGATCTGAAGGAATATTATAATAAAGAGGATAACTATAGTAGGGATTCAAAAGATGATTTAGTAAGAGCTGTTGATGCTAAAGAAGGCGAGAGCATTAAAAAAATATTGACAAATGGTGTATCAAAAAACAATAAGCAATTTTATTCGGTTCTTGGCGATAAAACTAATTCAAGATTGAAATCATATGATTCATTAGTCTGGCTATCGTTTAAAAACGATTACACCAATGAAGCATTAACAAATCTGGTACGTAACAAAAATGATTTTGGGGAGAAGTTTCTCGAGAAAGATGGTAGGCTGATTCAGAGAATTGACCCTATTTTTTTAGATCCTGAGAATAATTTTGGAAGGGCTCACTTTTTTGCTCCGCAGAAAAAGGTTTTTGGTATGTATTATCCAACTTTCTGGTTTAACGTATTTGTAATATGGTTAATGACTTTTGCTTTAACGGTCACCTTATACCTTAATTTGCTACGGAAAGTAATTGAGTTTTCTGGAAATATTCTTTCTAGATTTAAAAATCCAGGAAAAAAAAATAAAAGTTGATTACTTAAGGTGGGTTCCCTTTCACTTAAAAATTCACATGTTCGGGAAACCGTAAAACTTGCTTTTCCTCTTGTTATTGCACAGGTAGGACATATTGTTACGGGTATGGTTGACAATATGTTTCTAGGGAAATTTTTTGGTGAAACCGAGCAGGCCGCCGGTATTTTATCCAATCAGATTTTTACTTTACTTCTGGTTTTTTTGATTGGTGTTTCTTTTGCAATTACACCACTGGTTAACAAAGCATATGTAACCGGAGACCATGAGGGCAAAATCTCGATTTTGAAGAATTCTTTTGTGCTCATTTCTGGTATTTCTGTGCTATTGTTTGTGTTGTTATATTTTTCGTCTCCGTTTCTATATTTTTTAGGACAACCAAAAGAAGTAGTCGATTTAACAATACCATTTTTTAAAATGATTTCATTTTCAATTATTCCCATTAGTTTTTTTTTCGTTTGTAAACAATATTCAGAAGGATTAAATAATACCAGAAATGCAATGTACATTTCTTTATTTGGAAATCTAATCAATATTTTACTCAATTACGGCCTGATAAGAGGAATTGGTTTTTTACCTGAAATGGGTTATATGGGTTCCTCTTGGGCTACTTTTTTTTCGAGATGTTTTATGGGATTTTTATTTATGTATGTTCTTTTTTACAAGAATAAATTTGCTGACTTCAAAAGTTTCAAAAAAGCAAGTTTGATAAAGGTTAAATTAAAAGCTATTTTTTTTGATGGAATTTCATCTGGCTCGCAATTTCTTTTTGAGGTTGCCGCATTTGTAATTTGTGCATTAATGTGCGGGAGTTTTGGAAAGGCATCTATTGATGCTCATGGAATTTCAATGGGTATGGCCGCCTTTACTTATATGTTCAGTAGTGGAATCAGTGGAGCCGCTACTATTAGGGTCAGTAATTTTAATGCAATGAATAATCGTGAAGAATTAAGGAATGCCGGTATTACCTCATTCATTCTTTCTATTGCTGTTATGCTTTTTTTCGGTGCTGTTTTTTTTATATTTAATCGGCAATTACCTTATTTTTTCACCTCATCAAAAGAGGTCGGAAGAATTTCTTCCGGGCTCTTAATTATTGCCGCAATATTTCAGTTGTTTGATGGTGTACAGGTTACGGGTCTTGGAGTATTGAGAGGTCTTGGTGATTTTAAGTTTCCAACAATTTTCACTTTTGTTGGTTATTGGCTTATTGCAATTCCACTTGCTTGGTTGCTCGGCTTTTATTTTGATTTTAATATTTATGGAGTCTGGGTTGCTTTGTGTGTTGGTCTTATTTTCGTTGCAGTTTTAATATTTTTCAGGTTTCAATATCTTTCAAAATCTCACAAATAAAAAAGCCGGACATAAAGCCCGGCAGAATAAAAATTGGAAATATTTTATTAAGCAGTTTTCATTTCACTTAAAACATTATTCATATTTCTTACCGCATCGGCGCTCTTGTTAAATAGCGCTTGTTCATCTGTATTCAATTTGAAATCCACAATTTTTTCCCAACCATTTTTACCAATAATTACAGGTACACCTAGGCAAATATCCTTTTGACCATATTCCCCATCAAGTGCTACGCAGCAGGTAAACATTTTTTTATGATCGTTAACAATGCTATCTACTAAAACTGCAACCGAAGCACCTGGAGCATACCATGCTGAGGTTCCCAACATACCTGTTAAGGTTGCGCCACCAACCATTGTGTCGGCAGCAACTTGATTTAATTGTTCTGCACTAAGGTAGTTGCTTGCAGGTGTACCATTATAGGTAGCAAGTCGGGTCAGTGGAATCATAGTAGTATCACCATGACCACCAATCACATAACCTTGAACATCACTTGCCGGAACCTGCATGGCTGTAGACAAATAATACTTGAACCTTGAACTATCCAATATCCCTCCCATACCAATTATTCTGTTCTTTGGGAGTTTGCTTTCTTTTAGTGCAAGGTAAGTCATTGTATCCATAGGATTACTTACAACAATAATTATAGCATTTGGCGAATGTTTTAAAACGTTATCAGTAACATTCTTTACAATTCCTGCATTTATTCCAATCAATTCTTCTCTTGTCATTCCTGGTTTCCTCGGAATTCCGCTTGTTATTACAACTGCATCGCTATTCGCAGTTTTGGAATAATCATTAGTGCTTCCTGAAATCCTTGTGTTGAACCCATTAAGAGTTGCCGTTTGCATCAGGTCTAAGGCTTTACCTTCTGCAAATTTTTCTTTAATGTCAAGTATTACTACCTCACTTACAAAACGATTAAGTGCAATGTACTCTGCACAAGATGCGCCTACATTTCCGGCACCGATAACTGAAATTTTCATTTTAATATTTTTATGTTGCGCTAAATTAAAAATTAATGCAGATTTATTAGTTTAAAATAATGTTCAAATAAATTGATTTATAAAAAATTAGCAACAATAAAAAATCCCGGGGCTAGCCGGGATCTTACTGAAAAACAAAACGATTAATTAAGCATCAATCTTTGCATATTTTGCATTTTTCTCAATGAAATCTCTTCTCGGTGGAACTTCATCTCCCATCAACATACTGAAAATTCTATCCGCTTCTGCTGCACTGTCTATAGTTACTTTTCTAAGTGTTCTTGAATCCGGATTCATGGTAGTTTCCCATAATTGTTCAGCATTCATTTCTCCCAAACCTTTGTAACGTTGCACGTTAACAGATTCTGTTTTTTCTCCACCTAATTCTTTAACTGCTATTTCTCTCTGTTCTTCATTCCAGCAGTATCTTGAGTCTTTACCCTTTTTCACCAAATACAGAGGAGGAGCAGCAATAAATACATGTCCGTGCTCTATTAATTCTTTCATGTGTCTGAAGAAAAAAGTTAAAATCAATGTGGTAATATGCGAACCGTCCACATCAGCATCACACATTATAACAATTTTATGATAACGAAGCTTATCTAAATTGAGGGCACGTTCATCTTCTGTGGTTCCTCTGAAAACACCCAATGCAGTAAAAATATTTTTTATCTCTTCATTTTCATATATCTTATACTCAAGAGCCTTCTCCACATTAAGGATCTTACCTCTGAGCGGAAGAATTGCCTGATAGTTTCTATTTCGTCCTTGCTTGGCAGTTCCGCCGGCTGAATCCCCCTCAACTAAAAATAATTCACATTTAACGGGGTCTGAATCCGAACAATCTGCAAGTTTTCCAGGGAGTCCACTACCCGTCATAACACTTTTCCTCTGTACCATTTCTCTGGCTTTTCTTGCGGCGTGACGTGCAGTTGCCGCCAAAACCACCTTATCAACAATGGTCCTTGCTTGTTTTGGGTTTTCTTCTAAATAATTAGTTAGCATCTCACTCACCGCTTGATCAACAGCTCCCATTACATCGTTATTTCCCAATTTGGTTTTAGTTTGCCCTTCAAATTGAGGCTCTGCAACTTTTACGGAAATAACTGCAGTCAAGCCCTCCCTGAAATCATCACCGCTAATTTCAAATTTTACCTTAGCCAGTAATCCATTCTTCTCCGCATAATTTTTTAAAGTACGGGTTAGTCCTCTTCTGAAACCGGCGAGATGAGTTCCTCCTTCATGAGTATTAATGTTATTTACGTAACTCTGAACGCTTTCGCTAAAAGAACTATTGTATATCATTGCAACTTCAACAGGTATACCTGACTTTTCTCCTTCCATATAAATTGAAGAATCTATAAGTCTTTCTTTACTTGCATCCAAATATTCCACAAATTCTTTAAGACCACCTTCAGAGTAAAAAGTTTCCGAAAGGAATTTACCGGACTCGTCTTTTACTCTTTCGTCAATCAGTGTTATTCTAATTCCTTTATTAAGGTAAGCTAACTCACGCATTCTGTTAGCAAGTGTATTGTAGTTGTATTCAGAAACAATGAAAATGGATGTGTCAGGTTTGAATTCAACAATTGTTCCTCTGTAATCAGATTCTCCAACCATTTTTACATCATACAATGGTTTACCGATAGAATATTCCTGGATAAATTTCTTACCTTCTCTGTGTACTTCTGCTTTGAGATGTGTTGATAATGCATTCACACAACTTACCCCAACACCATGTAATCCACCGGAGACTTTATAAGTGTCTTTGTCAAATTTTCCACCCGCATGTAAAACAGTCATTACTACTTCTAAAGCTGATTTTTTTTCTTTCTCGTGCAATCCCGTTGGAATACCCCGGCCATCGTCTTTTACTCTTATACTGTTGTCTTGTAAAATACTTACATAAATATTTTTGCAATGTCCTGCCAATGCTTCGTCTATAGAGTTGTCAACCACCTCATAAACCAAATGGTGTAAACCCTTCACACCAACATCTCCAATATACATTGCGGGTCTTTTTCTAACTGCTTCCAAACCTTCAAGAACCTGTATGCTGTTTGCTCCGTAATCCTTAGGTTGTACATTCGCTAAATCATCCATAAATCGAATACTATTTTATTATTTTTTTAATTCAAAATTTGTAACTAACTAACCTTGTAAATATACTCATTTTTAACTGTTTTTACTCTGATAAACTTGTTAACACTTGTTGAAAAAACATCTGTTTTTATAAAGGTAAAAATTTGGAATTTTCGACTTAAAAAGAATAAAAAATAACTGAACGTGATCGCTAGTTTTTCTGTTTATACCTGATGAAATTGTCAAAAAGGAATAAAACTAAATCCCAACAAAAAATTAAATCTTTGGGTGGGATAATTATCCCATCTGTAATATCTGAAGTTGGCAATATTATTGAAGTTTACAAATGCGGAAAGGAACTTGCTATATCTGTATTCCATTCCAAAATTTACATCCGCTATTCCTTTTAAATTCACCGGTCCGGTTACACTGCCTCCTGAGTAATTTGTAGTTCTCAGTGCCCACTGATTGCTGATGTAATAAACATCAAGTTTAGTAATGATTTTACTTCTGATGTTATAGTTTGCACTTAATTTTACATCCGCAGTTGGTCTATGCCAAGCATATTGATTATTTTTAAGCGTATACATGTAGTATCCTCCGGATGCTGTAATGTTAAGTTTCTCTTTGTGCGAATACTTGATTTGTGCATTGAAGTTCAGAATGCTCCCTTCATCGAAAACTACTTTAAATCTATTTCCTCTTTGTAAGTTATAATCTATCACATAAAGTGGTAAGTCTGTAACTTTTTTATAATTCGCAGAAACATCATAATTGGTTTTAGAACTCAGTGAACCGCGTAAACCACCAAATATTTCCAGATTGTAACTTGTATTTTTAAATTGTGGATCAGATACAAGAAATGGATTCTCCTGAGTTAAGGAACGAAATGAATTTTTCTTAAGGTCTCCACCTAAACCGGCATATGGGATGATGATACTTTTATAAACATCATAGTAAAAATTGATTCTTGGGTAAAAATTAAATTTTGGTGTGGAGTCAGTGTACTGATCAATAACTGCTAACAAACCTAAATCTGCTTTCCATTTTTTGCCTCCGGCCTCAAAATATGGCATTAGCCTGAAAATAATATTGCTGATAGTATCAGAGTCCATTCTGTTGTTGTAATACTCTAATCCTGTCATAACATTTAGCTTTTCCCCTTTAATGTTGGATTTTAGGAGTCCATTTCCTCCCACAAAAAGTTCATTCATTTTATAGCTGTCATTCATATAATGAAAATTCAAATTGAATGAATGATTTAGCTTACTCGAGTCCGGTAAATGGCTAGTTAGATTAATTTTTGACTCAATAAAATTAAAGGTTTGCTTTTCGATATTAGAATCTGATTTTTCTTCAGGGTTAGGTGTATATCCATAAAATCGAATAACATTTCTCATGTAATTTAAATTTGCACTTAGCGTTTGAGTTTTCAGAAATTTCTTACCGTTCAAATAAAGTTCATTATCGCTGAATCCTGAATATCCTCTGTCCTCAAGTTGCCAGTTGCTACTTAAATGTTTAAGGTTTACTCCAAAGGCATATTCCTTATTTCTGAGGTTGTTGAAATGCAATTCTCCATATGGCATATTATAGTTTCCATACCCTCCCTTTATTAGCATTCTATAAAGTTTAGATAGAGGCTCGTTTGCCATTTTTGCTGAATTAATTGGACTTGGTTGATAATAGGTTTTAAATGCTTTTGAGGTAATATTGTATGTAATATTTTCTATTCTTTTTGAAGAGTCAATAACTTCAGGCCTGTCATTAATTTTCTCAAAACTCTTTACAGTTTGATCAGGGTCGACCTGTACAGGAATTACGATTATATCTCCGATCCCCTGACTAAAAATAGTTTTAGTAGGTAGCAATAATAAAGCAAAAAACAAAACAAGGTTGAAGTTGAGTTTTACCTTTGAAATATTTTTTTTGCTATTCATTATTTATTGTTTTGATCGGGTTCCTTTTCAAATATATTTTCGTTTTTCGTGTTGTTGAAATCAATTTCAGGTAATGCATTATTTTTGTTTTCGTTCGGGTCGGGATTCTGCAATTTTTTCAATTCTTCAAACTTTAACTTTGCCTCATTAATCAGGTTTTGGTCGTTTTGACTTTCAATAATTGTTTGCAACAGCGCCTCTGCATCACTGAATTTTTTTTGAGCAACATATGAGTCACTCATTATTAGTAGTCCCTTGGTCATCCACGTCTTATTTGAATATTTATAACTCATCAGTTTATCAATTGTTTTTTCAACTTCGGTATGATCTCCAATCTTCTGATATATAGTAGCAATGTAGTACAAAGCTTCTGCTCCTTGTTCACTTTGTGCATTTTTATAAATTAAATTAAAATCTTCAAGTGCTTCATTGAGCTTTTCAGTTTGGTAATAACACTGCGAACGGATTTTTCTTGCTTCCCAAATCTGTTCTTGTTTGGCCTTAATATCTGCAATAACTAGGGTAGCATTTTGTGCTGCCTTTTCAAAATTTTTAATGTTCCATGAACAACGCATCGCATTTACTTTTGAGTTACAGATGGTTTGTGGATCAGTTGCTATCTGTATCAGATTCTCATAAAGTGGTAAAGCTTCTATGTATTGTCCGTTTTTATTAAGGATAAAAGAAGCTTTGGTTAAGGCATTTTCAGTCATAGAATTCGGCTTTTGCTTAATAAGAAATAAGTAACACTGAAGTGATTTTTCGAAATCATTTTTAGCAAAAGCGCATTCTGCGAGCCAGAAATTTATTTCCTGTATGTTGGGACCATCCGGAAATTTAGAAATGTACTTTTCACATTCAATAATGCTTTCTTCACAATTTTGCTTTACGGAATATTTATCTTTTGCCTTCTGATAATAGGCATCCTCTAATTCATCCTTGTTTACCGGAATTCCATATTGTTGAGCAATGTTTTCCCATTCTTCCATTTTTCCTTGCGCCATCAGAATTGCTTTTATACCGGGAATTGCAGTTAATTGTGATTCCTGTGATTTTGGGTCCTTTTTAAGGATTTCAATAAAAAAGTTGTAGGCTTTTTCTTTATCGTTAAGATTGTTGTACAAAACTGCAATTTGGGCTTTAATCGAATTTTCCATTCCACTTTCCGGGAATTTCTCGATATAGGAATTATACCACACTATGGCTGTTTCATATTGAGTTTCTCTGACATATGATTCGGCTATCTCTAGGTATGCACTTTTTAGCAAACTTGATTTGGGAAATTTTTCAATTAATCCTTTAAGGTCAATTATTTTTTCCTGATAGTTTTTTTGTCTGCCACTACATATTGCTTTCTGATACATACAATATTCAACGTCAGTTTTTCCAAGTTGTATTGCATGTTCGTAATTGTCCGCGGCATTCCCGAAGTCATTTTTTATGAACCAGCAATCTCCAAGCCTTGCCGCAGCGTCTGACATTTTTGAAAGATCGCTTTCTTTTTTAAGATACAGGTCAAAATAATTTCTCGCTTTTTCATAATCTTTAAGTGCGTAGTAGCAATAACCAATGTTGTAATTAGATAATTCAAATTCAGGAAACGCGGCCGACACAGCATTCGACTGAAAATTTTTAAATTTTTCTACCGCATCTGTGTAGTTCTTTTGCCGGTATTTTATCTCTCCTTCCCAAAATGTAGAAATCGCACTAATTTTTGCATCTGCCCCTTTAGTTTTTGCGATTGAAAAATAATATTGAGCAGAGTCGTAGTTGCCTTTATTGAAACTAAGTGTTCCAAGATTCCAAGCCATTCTTGAGTAAACATTTTTTAATTCAGGTCCCGGATTATCGATTTTATCGATGGACTGCATTGCTGCTTTATAATTTTTTGTGCAGCTGAAGACATTGATCAAATATTTATAGGCATCCTCTTTTCTATTTGATCTCGGAAATTTTTCAATGAATAAGTTGAATGCTGTTATGGCATCATTAAATGGACTCATCGATAATTCGTAACTCAATTTTGCATAGTTGAACAAAGCATCTTCTTTTATGTTCTCATCGTTTCCAGACTTATAAGCACTGAAAAACGAATTTATAGCTTTGTTTTTTTCATTTGTTTTAAGTTGGCAATCTGCTAAATGATACCATGCGGATTGATCCAGTGTGTCATTTGAGCCAATTGAAATTGAAAAATAATTTTTGGCTTCATTGATCATACCCGTCTTGTAGTAACAATACCCTAATACATAGTTGTCGGGTTGCCTGTTGCCATCGAATTGTTTAAGGAATGGAATAGCCTCGTTGAACTTTCCTTTTTTATAAAATGATTCGCCAATTATTTTACAGATCTCTTCCCTTTTCAGTGCCTTCAAAGTATCGTTTAGTAGACTTGGGGCTAGGCTTATTACACTATCATACTTAGTTTGAACAAAATAAATTTGAGAAATGTAATAAGGAACAACAGGACCGAAAATTTTATTTTTCATTAGCCTCCTTAAACCCTCTATTGCAGTTTCGTAATTTTTTTCAAGGTAAGCAATGTGTGAGAAGTAATAATTTGCGGGGTCGGCGTATTTGTTATTGATATCTTTTATTTCATATAAATCAAGTTTTGCCTTCTCAAAGTTTCCTTTTTCATAATAAGAGTAACCTCTTTTAAAATATAGTTCAGCAAGATCTTCCCCGCTGAGATCAAAAGCGTCGACCTTTTCCAACCATTTAATTACCTCATCATATTTTTTCTTTCTGAAATTCGATTTACCTAGATAAAAGTAGGCCCATTTAATTCTGTTACTGCCCGGATGATTTTTAATGAACTGCTTGAATCTCCACTCACCGTCTTTGTGGAATAATTCCAAGGCACATGCAGCAGCAAAAAATTCTGCATCAATCCTATTTAGAGAGTTAGTTTTTCTTTTTTCAAGTGAAAGGTACCTATTAAACGATTCTTGAGCTGCGTTATATAACTTCTTATCAAAAAGCTCCAAACCTTTCTGATATTCATGTTCATGATCTAAATAAGTAAGGGTTTTCTGAGCGTGGCTGATTAACGAAATTCCTGTGAAAATAAAAGCTAGAATTATGTATTTTAAGTCTTTCACAGTTTTAATTAGTTGTAAGAACGTAAAATTAAATTCGTTGTTAATGTGGACCTTAATTTGAATTTCAAGTTATTAACCCTTTTTTGTTAACATTTATAACCTTTTTTTACGTCTTAGTAACACCTTCACGATTAAATTAGTTGAGTGAATTCAGACGAAATTGTTGTAAGTGTAAAGAATCTTGATGTCAATCAAAATGATTCTCTTGTTTTAGCTTCCGTTAATTTTTCAATTAGAAAAAGTGAGTTTGTCTATCTTTTGGGTAAAACCGGAAGTGGGAAATCCAGTTTAATGAAAATACTTTACGGTGAATTAGTGCCGGCAAAAGGGAATGCTAGCGTTGCAGGTTTTGAATTAGAGACTATCAAGAATTCTCAGATACCATTTTTACGCAGAAAATTAGGAATTGTTTTTCAGGATTTTCAGTTGTTATCAGACCGAGATGTTACTGATAATTTAAAATTTGTGATGCGTGCTACCGGGTGGAAAGATAAAAATGAAATTGAAAAAAGAGTTGTAGAACTTCTGGCAAAAACAGGGTTAACAGGAAAGGGTAGTAAAATGATATACCAGCTTTCGGGTGGTGAACAACAGAGAGTTGCTGTAGCTAGAGCGTTAATAAATAACCCTATTTTAATTCTTGCAGATGAACCAACAGGAAATCTCGATCCTGAAACTTCAGCTGAAATCATGAATCTTTTTAGAGATATAACCAATAGTGGAACCGCTGTTTTATTTGCAACTCACGATTATTTGTTGTACGAGAAATTTCCGGGTAGAACGCTGAAATGTGAAAATGGAAAATTAGTAGAGCTAGAAT
>JBKCIQ010000187.1:0-7200 GCA_046302135.1 Bacteroidota bacterium
CTACTTTTTTGCTTGATCAGGGCAAATGTGCAGTGCACATTTGAGCCCGGAAGTGCGTTGGGGTAGCAAAAAAATCAAGGCTGCATTTTCTCTTTTGCAACCTTAGTTGCAATTTTTCACTCTCAAAAATTGCTACAATAAATTTCATCTCAGTCCCTTCGGCCTGAGCTTCATTCATTGCTTAACGCAATTTTCTTGTTTGAAAAAACAGAGAAAATAAGGCCAATCCAGTATTACAATAAAATGGATTAGGAATTCAAAAAGCTTTTTAAATTCTTTTAGTTGGTGTGAACTCTGCGCTTGTTCAGGGCTAAAGCGCGACAATGTATTAATGGACTTAAAATGAAACCGATTACTGAATAAATCGAAGTAAGATTTTTTAATTCTTTTTGATCACGCAAAAAGAACGAAGAGAAATTTTTAAAACGGTGTGGGTGGCTGAGCTCGTCGAAGCCACCTCAGAAAAAACCATTAATTCTACTATTGAAAACCAACCGCCTTACGTACTCTACCAAGCACCGGTTGCGCAATTTTCCTTGCCTTCTCCTGCCCCTTTTTCAACTCTGAATCTATTGCTGAAAAATCTGACATCAACTCATTGTATTTTTTTCTCGCCTCTGAAAACTTATCTAAAATCAGATCAAGCAAGGCTTTCTTCGCATGTCCGTAACCGTAATTTCCGCGTTCATAATTGCAACGCATTTCAATTACAGCCTCTTCGCTTGCCAACGTTTTATAAATTGAAAAAACATTACAAGCATCCGGATCCTTAGAATCTTCCAAAGCCTTTGAATCAGTTACGATCTCTCCAATTTTCTTTTTCAATTCTTTCTCAGCAAGAAAAATATTGATGAAGTTATTGTAGGACTTACTCATCTTTCTACCATCGGTTCCCGTAATGAGCATGGTCTCTTCATTAATTTTTGCTTCAGGAACAACAAGTGTCTCACCCATTCTGTGATTGAAAGCTTTTGCAATATCCCGAGTGATTTCCAAATGTTGTAACTGATCCTTTCCAACAGGCACTATGTTAGTGTCGTACAACAGAATGTCGGCGGCCATTAAAACAGGATAAGTAAAAAGTCCTGCATTTACATCACTCAAATTCTCTGACTTATCTCTAAAGGCATGAGAATTGGCCAACATTGGATACGGTGTAAAACAATTGAGATACCATGTGAGTTCACAAACCTCAGCCACATCACTCTGGCGAAATAAAATATTTTTATCAGTATTAAAACCCAATGCCAGCCATGCGGCCGCAACTGCATAGGTGCTTTCTTTCAGAAATTCGGGTTGCTTTACAGATGTTAAAGCGTGAAGGTCGGCAATAAAAAACAAAGCTTCATTATTTCCTTCATTGCTCATTTTTATTGCAGGAATCATTGCACCCAAAATATTTCCGAGGTGTGGAATGTTTGTGCTCTGGATTCCGGTAAGTACTCTTGCCATGTTAATTTGGAGTCTCAAAGATAAATTTATCTCTTTAAATAATGCTAATTTTGTTATATGGAATTTCTGAGGCGAATTTTTGCGGCAATCTATAAAACCTGGATGTTCCTTACCTTGTTAATTCCTGCCCTATTATTTCTACCGCTTTATATTACATTTCTAAATTCTCCCAAACTTTTAAATGCGGCTTTCAAGCTCGTAAGACTACATAGTTTTTTAATACTCACCTGCTCCGGAATTATTGTGCGAAGAAAATATCATATTCCGACAGATAAAATTCCAAGCCCGTGTATTTACATTGCAAACCATACTTCATACCTTGACATTTTAAGCAGTTACATGGTTATTCCGAATTTTTTTGTTTTTATGGCAAAGGCAGAGCTTGATAAAATACCCATTTTCAATTTGTTTTTTAAACATATGAATGTTTTAGTGAACAGAAAAAGTAAAATGGATTCACACAAGGCATTTATAAAAATTGGTGAGAAATTAGATCAAGGATTTTCAGTGTACATTTTTCCGGAGGGAACTATTTCGAATGAAGGAAAATTAAAGCAATTTAAAAATGGCGCCTTCAAACTTGCAATTGACAAACAAATTCCTATTGTCCCAATTGTGTACCGTGAAAACTGGAAATTGTTGCAAAATGGAGGTTACTTTAAGAGTTACGGAAGGCCTGGTGTTATTTATGCTGATGTGCTTGAACCAATTTATACAAATGGCTTGAAAGATGAAAATTTGTTAGATTTGCGTTTAAGAATTCAAAATTTATTCGAAGAAAATATAAAGAATTCCAAACAATAAAAAATGGAAATTACTGACAAAATAGTTAAGGATGTTGCTCACCTCGCGAGATTGGAATTTGAGGAAGAGAAACTTGAGCGCATTAAAAATGACATGAACAGGATGATCAGTTTTGTAAATAAACTCAATGAACTCGATACGGAAAACATTGAGCCCTTAATTTACATTTCAGAAGAAATCAACGTATTGAGAGAAGATGTGGTGAAACATAAAATCACTCAGAAACAGGCTTTAATGAATGCTCCAAAAAAGGATAGCGATTACTTTAAAGCACCAAAGGTTATAGATAAATAATTTTTTTAAGGCCTGTCATCATCCCATTTAACGGAAGTAAACCCACCGTAAAATGAAATCATTAAAAAAGCTGTAAGCGCACCAATCACTATAAATAAGTGAAAGAAAAGTGCTATGCGGTGGGCATCCCAGTATTCTATTTTGGTTGTGTCCATTATCCAGTGCTGAGGAGTGATAAGACTGAGTATAAGACAAATTCCACCTAAAGTTCCAACAAGTGTTTCTATCGATCTGAATGGGAAATTTGCCAACTTACTGTACCAAGGAACGCGGTGCCCCCACTGATGAACAAGATAAAAATTACCTCTGTTGGTTTCAGCAAAAAGCATTGGGTCGGCATCTTTGTTATTTTTTCTGAATACCTCTATAGGACCAAGAACTTTAAAATTTTCTAATGGCTTTTTTCTGTTTTTTGAAATTTCCTGTATTGCTTCAATCGCTTCCGTTGGAAATTTTCCGCGAAACTTTTGACTATCGAGAAACCTCAGATTATATTGAATACAGATTTTTCTTATTTCGTTGAGAGAAAATAGTTTGTTTCTATCTAAGCCTTCCTCGTCCACAAAATCGAAGGTGCGGTTATAACTCTTCAGGTTTCTTAAAATATTTTTTTCTGAATACTGACTCTCCTGAAGAATCTGATTAACCTGTTGAATTACCAATCCGTCTTTTTTGAGGAGTTTCTTACGCTCCCTTTCTAACTCACTTACTATTTTTACAGATTGAAACATATAATTTTACCAAGGTGTTATTCCGATTCCAACTGTATAAGGAAAAATCTCTCCTGAGTTTCCGTTTTTCATTAAAACAGAACTGAAAGAGTAAAAGCAGGAAAGATAAATTTCCTCGTATCCAATTCTTAACAGTGCCCCATATCTTAATGGATTGTACCCATCCAAATCAAAAATTTTTCTTTTCCCGCCGGAATCAAAAATCTTGTTGAAATTCTGAACGGTATATCCTACTTTAAAGCCTGCGGCAAGCTTAAAAGATCTTGCCTTTCTTGTCCTGAAACGTATCTCGAGCGGAACTTCCAATATTTTTGCGCCAAAAACATTTTTCTTGTAAGACTCGCCCCTTGATACAAGATTTACACCTCCCCCAAGAGAATCATGTAAACTCAAGAACTTCATGTTTCCTGATACATTATGAGAAGAGAGTCCTCCGCCAAACGCAACAGAAAAATTGGACTTGCCAAAAGGCACATCAAAAAACAAATGAAAATTAACACCTCTCGAATACCAATCGCTTTTAACACCCTTTGGAAGATTCATCCAGCCACAATGCATGAACTCTAGTAAAAGTTTGTCTTTGGGTTCTGCTTTGTAATTACTTAAATCAAAAGGGCTTTTCTTTTTTTCGTTGGCGGTTTTTTCCTGAGCAAAAAAGAAATGACTACTAAGAAAAATTAGAATAAAAAATATTTTTGATTGGAATGATACCATTGAAGTGTTGTAAAATTAAAGCTTTTGGTTGGACCAACACAACAATAATTAGTAAATAAAAACGGAGGCTTTTTGAGCCTCCGTTTCTTTTAGGATCTATATGAATTATTATTCTTTAATAAATCTTATAGGTTTAGCATTTAAATCAGAGGTCTTCAAGAAATAAACTCCAGGTGTAAGCAAGCTGATATTTATATCAGTTTCACCATGCTTAAGTTGACCATTGATTATTTGTTCTCCCAATGCATTGTAAACTACAAACTCTACAACTGATAATTCATCTGCTCCTTCGTAAAGAACCGTTACATTATTCGTTGCAGGGTTAGGGAATAATGAAATAAAGATTTCTTTTGAATGATCATCAGAGAGTCTTACAGCTTGAGTAACAGTGTTACAAGCGTTGACTTCTACACAAGAGCCTAAAGCATCTCCATGTGCAAGGTGAGAGGCAACAGATGTTGGACTAATACAAATTGAATTGCCATTGTGGCAAACTTCAACTTTAGCAACATTACTTCCTCCTGCATAACAAACTACATTGATAACACATACATTTACAGCATCTGATGCCTGACATCCATTTGCGTCTGTTGCTGTTACTGTGTAAGATGTAGAACTAGAAGGGCAAACTGTGTTTGAACTTCCGTTTGTTCCGTTATTCCAGGTGTAAGTTAAAGATCCTGTTCCGCCATTTGCACTTGCATTTAGAGTTGTGCATGCACTAGGTGCATATCCGAAATATACAGTTGCATCGTTTCCTGCAGATACTATAACAGCAGTGGGCTGAGAAATAGAAATTGATGTTGCAGCCTGGCAACCGTTAGCATCTGTAACTGTGTAGTTGTAACTTCCTGCTACAACTGTGAAGCTTCCAGTACCAACGTAAGGCGTAGTTCCGCCGTCTGCGCTCACTATTACCGCAGTGGTACCGCCATTACAAGCTATGCTTCCTGAACTTGATGACGCAGTAAGCAATGTAGGTTCAGTGATTGTGTTGCTTGTTGTTGCTGCGCAACCATTTGCATCAGTTACAGTGTAAGAGTAACTTCCAGCAGATAGGTTGTTGTACGCTCCTGTTGATGAATACGGTGCAACACCTCCTGTAGCTGAAACGCTGATACTTCCATTATTTCCTCCGTTACAGCTTACGCCATAACCATTGAAGTTAGAAGAAGAAGAAGACGCAGTAAGCAATGTAGGCTCAGTAATTGTGTTGCTTGTTGTTGCTGTGCAACCATTTGCATCAGTTACAGTATAAGAGTAACTTCCAGCAGATAAGTTGTTGTACGCTCCTGTTGATGAATATGGTGCAACACCTCCTGTAGCTGAAACGCTAATACTTCCATTATTTCCTCCGTTACAGCTTACACCATAACCATTGAAGTTAGAAGAAGAAGAAGACGCAGTTAACAAAGTAGGCTCTGTTATTGTAATACTTGTAATTGCCTGACAACCATTTGCGTCAGTTACTGTATAAGAGTAACTTCCTGCCACTTCGGTAAAGGTTCCTGTACCCGTATAAGGTGCGGTTCCACCATTTGCTGCAACGGAAACAACAGCTGTACCACCATTACAAAGAATTGAAGTTGCCGAGCTGCTCGATTCAAGAACGGATGGTTCAGTGATGGTTACAGTTGTTGAAGACTCGCAACCATTTTCATCAGTAACAACATAGGTATAGGTACCGGCAGTTGCTTCATAATCGCCAACTCCAGTTAAAGTTCCGGTTCCGCCAGTTCCTGTTACATTTACCTGAGAACTTGCTCCGTTACAAAGAATTGGAGTGTAGGTGCTGCTAGCTACTACCTGAGTCGGCTGAGGCATAGTTACAGTAACTGAAACTGAACAACCATTTGCATCTGTTACAGTATAAACATACGTTCCTGCAGACACATTATATGTTCCTGCTCCTGTATACGGTGGAGTTCCGCCTTCTGCCTGAACATCAATATCTGCTGTCCCGCCAAAACATGGAATCTTACCTTGTGTAGTAGTCACTTTTAACGGTGTTGGTTGATAGATAGTAATGTCAGTAACTGAAGTACAACCATTAGCATCAGTAACAGTGTAGGAATAGTCTCCTGCAGTTTCTGTGAATGAACCTGTTCCTGTGTAAGGTGCTGTTCCACCGGTTGCAGAAACAGATACTGTTGAACTTCCACCATTACATAAAATTGCAGAGGCAGAGCTTGAAGAAATAAGTGCGGATGGCTCTGTAATCAAAACAGAGGCTTCTGTATAACATCCAAAGCTACTTCCGGATACTGTTGTATTTATCACCCACTGTGCAGGAAATAATCCAGTTACGTTCAGGGTTCCATCACCAGCTGGGTTATTATTGTTCGAGTTATTGTCGTTGCTGTACCAATTGAAACCATAGTTAAGAGGAAGCCCTCCACTAATACTTGCACTGGCAGTACCATCGTTGGCTCCAAAGCAAGATATGTTCGTTGATGTTATGGTTATTACAGGATCAGGGATAACAGTAACTAATTGAGATGCTGTAACTGAACACTGATTGTTTGTTGAACTCGTAACTACAATTCGATAGGCTCTTGTATTACTTGGTGAAGCATTTCTAGAGTTTACAAAAGGAGTCGCTACATTAGTTCCTGACCATCCTGTAACGTTGATCCAAGAACTACCGCTTTGATATTGCCATTGGTAATTCACAGTTCCTAAACCTCCTGCTACTGAAGCTGTTAGAACAGCTGTACCTCCAGAGCATATTGTTGCATTAGGAGCATTTGAAGTTATGGAAGCTGTTAATGGGCTTGGTTCAGTTACAACGATTGATGTGCTTGCTGTACATCCATTGGCATCAGAAACAGAATAATTGTAATTACCTGCGCTCACAGTAAAGTTTCCTGTTCCTGTGTAAGGAGTTGTTCCACCATTTCCAGATACAGTAACGGTTGTAGAGCCACCATTACAAGTAATATTTCCCGACGATGAAGAGGCTGTTAATAAATTGGGTTGAGTAACTGTAATTGATGTAGATGCAGTGCAACCATTCGCATCTGTAACTATGTAATTGTAGTTTCCTGCACCCACAGTGTAGTTACCTGTTCCTGTGTAAGGAGCAGTTCCGCCATTTGCAGAAACAGAAACAGTAGTTGTTCCTCCGTTACAAGCAATTGAACCGCTTGAAGAAGCAGATGTCAATACGCTTGGCTCAGTTACAGTAAAGCTTTGTGTGCTTGTT
>JBKCIQ010000188.1:0-3879 GCA_046302135.1 Bacteroidota bacterium
GTAAAAACAGCTTGTTTTAAACCTCGATTTCTAGCGCAATTGGCACCAGGCTTTTCTTCTTTTAAAATTATTAAGTCATTAAATTTACTTTTTAAAGACTGCAACAAGTCAAAAGTTCCATCGTTAGAATTATTATCAACACATATTACCTCCACAAAAACATCTTTTGATGCATAAGCAGAGCTTACTGCGTCTGTTACCGTGTCTTTAACATTGTAACAAGGAATTACTACTGAAATTTTATTTTCCAGAAAGATTTACGTAATAAAATTATTGAATAAAATAAATTTAGATTTTTTTAAAGAAAAATCTAGGAACTGAAATTATTTCTCTTAACTTCTGAAATATTATTAATAAAACTAATTGGAGAAGAAGCCAAATTCAAATTTTTCATCAATAACTCATCTTTTTCATCCCACCATTTAGAATCTAAGAGTAACTTTATATCACTATCATTAAACCTATACCTTATTAACTTTGCCGGTACCCCTGCTACAATTGCATAAGGAGGAACATCTTTGTTTACAAATGAACCCGCGCCTATAACAGCTCCATCACCTATTTTAACTCCAGGTTGAATCAAAACATTCATAGAAATTAAAACATCATTTCCTATTTCAACCGGAAGGGATTTTTTTAAATTATTCTCAATAGACCAACCCCGTTTTTTACTGTAGAAAATCGGTGAGGTGGAAATAAAATTTAAATGGTGCTGAATCAATCCTATTCTTACACCGGATGAGATACTTGTAAAGTTGCCAATTCGATTACAATTAAATATTTTTGAATCATTTCCAATGTAAGTATGTTTTCCAACAATACAATTTGATGAAAAATCAACGTTTGACTCAATAATCACATTATCTCCTATAATCACATCGTTTGGAATTATAGATTTAATTCCTCTATACTTTTCTGAAAATCGGTAAAAAAGGTTGAGCTTAATAAATATTTTGAATTTTGTAAAAAAAAATTTAAACATTAAATATATTTTATACTTGAGTGTTCAATTTTCAGAAGGGTGATATTCTTTTTAAGTTGTATTTTAAACGAATTTTTTTTCTTTGAAGAATATTATAATTATTTCTAAAATTTACAGCCTCATTATATTTAAAATAAGGGTGTTTCAACTTAAAATAAGCAGACTGATCTATATCTAAATCAGAAAACTTATAAATTTTCTCAAACTTACCCATCAAATTGAATAGTATTAATCTTCCCAAATCAAGGGGTGAAATATTTGAGCAATCATGATTTCCGTAATAATAAAAATGGTCATGTGAACTGAGAATTGAATTTGAAATACACTCAGCAACAACATCCTCAGCCATGTTTCGTGTTTTATAAGATTGAATCATGTGTGCAGTTGAACACGAAAGTATACTAGGCAACAACATATGACTACCTGTTAGACCAATTGTTATAATTGCTTTTGCAAATAGACTATTGTAATACAAATCAGTTTCCGTTGAATAACTATTTTTCCTTTCGTCTGTAATCCATGCAGGGAAAATAAAATTATCCATATCTCCTAAAACAACAAATTTAACCTCCTTATTGAAAAAACTATTCAAAAAATTGAATGCCTCAGTAATCGATTTACCTTGTTTTTTCAAATTCCACATCCTGTAGGTATCTTTTCTGTAATAAAAAACAATCAAATTTGGGTGAGAAGTTTCTTCAGGTAATTTATTACCTACTAACTCTAAAATATTTTCTTTATTACATATAGGATACAAAGTATTCAATAGAATTTTAAGGCTAGAATATTTATTGGATATAGATTCAAGAAATAATTTAAAAGACCCTAAATTCTCAAAACTCTTAAAAGAACCTTTAACTGAAACAAGATGAATATTGGGCTGATTTAAGGCAAAATAATGTCTAATAGACTCAGGAATAATAATAACGTAATCCCTTTCTGTACTTTCTGCAAACGAAAAATTAGATAATTGAAATAACTTTAAAATTGAATGACCAAAACAATTATCGAGCAGATTTATCAAAATTGCCTCACTATTGACAGCATTGAAATCATAATTTAACAACTCTCTATCTATATTTTTATCTGAAAAATTTCTAACAAAAACTTCATTATAGAACCCCAAATTTCCATTCAAAATTTTCTTGTCTTTTAGATTTATAGATATAGGGAAGTGTTTGAATAAACCACAAGGCAAAGAATTTATTACCCCAGCATTTTTTGAATAAAGAAAATAAGAGAAATAATCAATATCAGGATTCCAATCAATTAATTTCATCTTAAAAATAAACTTTAAAAATAAATAAGTTATATAACGTTTTTCCTATGGCTTAAAAATTCTGATAATATCATCCTCCACCTCCACACAATAATTTTGATCATATTTTTTAACTATTTCTTTTACCACTTCAATTGTTGGATAATCAGACTCTCCGTTAAAACAACGTGCATCATCAACTAAAATAACATGATCCTTATTATTATCAAATATAGCAGCCAACTCTTCAACTACAGGTGTGTTTAATTTACCTTTTGAAGTTATACCTGATGAAAAATGGCCGTCAAGAAAAAATAAAGTTCGAGTCTTTAATTTAGGTACTAACTTATGTAATTCATTACCGCTATCTCCACAAATCAAAGTAATATTTTTCATGTCAGCAAACCTTATTTTTGCCTTTTCAAACAGCTCAGGGCTAACTTCAACAGAATATAACTCTTTAAAGTTATCGCACTGAGCGTAAATCATATCACCCTTATAAGTTCCAGTCTCTACAAAAATATCTGTTTGAAATCTTTCCCTAAAACTGTTCACGCAGTATTGTTTAACAATATGCGGAACAGGAAAAGGTTTGCCTTTCGAACTCCATTCATTCAACATGTTTTCAATGTACCTTTCGGACCTTCGCTTAATAATGGGATCAAGTATCAAACCAGGAACCAATTTTTTTATTAGATTTTTCATTATGATTAATTTAAATTCAATTCAGTCAGCAAAGCATTATAATCAGGAGGCGCAAAAAATATTTCACTCTCATTAACCGATAATTGGAATTGTTGTGCATGAAAAAAATCAAATGGATTCTGATTTATTTCAATTCGTTTTGCTATTCCCAATTTAGTAATTGATGAAATGTAATCTTCAAACTGATCTAATCCGATACAAGCACTGACTTTATTATATCTAAGAGCATCGAAAACAGTTGTTGAAAATATAGTCAAATGATAATTAGTATTGCTTAACAATAAACCTAGATCAAATTCCAAAACGTGTATGTTCTTCAAAAGATTTAACTCATTATAAATTGCAATATTTTCGCCCGGATGTGGCTTAACTACAACCACCCTATCATCAGTAAGTTGAGAAAAATGTTTTTTAACATAATCAATAAAAAAATCATGAAGAAATTTTTGGGTCGTAAGCAGAACAGATATCTTACCCTTTACTAATTTTTCAATTTTTTCTTTATCGCTATGGCTGATTATTTTACCTACAGAGGGGTAATATCCAAGAATCTTAACGTTATTTGAATGAAATTCATATCCATCTTTCAAAACGTCAGCCCAATATTTTCCGAAAACAAATATTTTATCAGGAAACAAAGATCGGTCAACCACTGCCCTCACCTGCTCCGGAAAAACATAAAAAATATCCTCTTTTGCAATTAAACCATGTTGCAATTCCAAAATTTTAATACCATTTCTCCTACATGCTAAAATAAACCCTTCTCGATGGTAATGTGCAATAATTATTACTCCATTTATTTTCACCTTTGAAAAGAAATAATTCCATGAAATATATTCGTAAAAAAATTTTTGTATTGCGGCATATATATTCTTCAATTCAATTGAATCAAAAATTTCAGCTTTTTGAATTTTTTTATAAGTTTCTATTAAGC
>JBKCIQ010000189.1:0-18177 GCA_046302135.1 Bacteroidota bacterium
CTCTAACACCTGAAATAATTCTAGCTTGTGAAGTACTTGCAATTCCCGATTTTGCAATGTGCTTTATGAATTTTTCTAACTCTTCACTTGTGACCTTGCGTGGATCTGTTTTTTTAACTTTTTCAATAAAAAACATTTCCAGCTTTGAAACATCGTCAATGTAAGATTCAATTGAGTTTTTAGATAATGACTTTTCCAATCTTAAATAGACTTTGAATCCTTCCTTATATATATTCCAGTTTGACAATGTTTTTTTATACTTTTACAAATATAAATTCTCAATTATTGAATTAGTAACATGAAAATTTTAATTATTAACGGACCCAATTTAAATTTAACCGGAATACGTGAGAAAAATCATTATGGGAATGTAAGCTTTGATAAATTTTACATTGATTTAAATAAAAAATTTCCTACTATATCGCTAAGTTATTTTCAAAGTAATGTAGAGGGGGAATTAATCAATGAATTGCATAGTGCTGAAGGTAAATTTGGAGGGATTATTATTAATGCAGGTGGATATACACATACATCTATAGCAATTGCCGATGCCGTGGCCGCAATTAATGTTCCCGTTATAGAGGTACATATCAGTAATATATTTTCTAGAGAGGATTACAGGCATGTTTCTTATTTAGGTCGTAATTGTGTTGGATCAGTATCGGGTTTTGGATTACAAAGCTATGAGTTGGCTCTGCAGTATTTTTTAAATTCCTGAAAGTGATTGATCAGTTGCAATTACATGGTCTGTCCATGAAAATAACGGTGTGAGGAAGCAATTCGTGCAGTCGCGATTGTTCTTGTTCGTTCAAAAGTATGTGTCTTAAATCAAAAGTTTTTAATTTTTTCATTTTACTCATCGACTCAGGAAAAATTGAAAGATCGTTGTTCCACAAATCTAAATACTGAAGCTCCTCAAGATTTCCAATTTGATAAGGTAAAATTGAAATGTCATTATTGTTCCATATAAGCCACTTAAGACTTTTCATTTTTCCAATACTAGACGGCATAGAATTTATCTTGTTTTTGCTTGCATTAAAGTATTGCAAATTTTCAAAAAATTCTAAACTGTCAGGTATTTCACTAATGCTGTTTTTGCTGATGTCAAGGTATTGAAGGTTTTTTAATTGAAACAATTCTGGTGGAAATGATTTTAATTTTTTTCTTTTTAATTCAAGTTTGATAACTGAGTTTGGTTCTTTCATCGCTTCTTGTATACTTGTGTATAGAAATGTGTTTTCAAGAGTTAAAGAATCCAACAATTGTGCTTTGGTTTCCAAAGAGAAAATTGAAATTAAATAAACTAAAATATATTTTAAATTTTTTTGATTCATTCTTTAGCTTAAAATTACTGTTTGAGTATTTTTAATGTTTTTACTTTATCTTCCGCTAAGGCAAGTTTTAATTCATCGATCCCATCAAATTTAATTTCTTTTCTAATGAAATCTATAAAATAGATTTTTATTTTTTTATCATAAATATCTTCATCAAAATCGAAGATGTTAACTTCAAGTTTTACTTTGTCATCGTTATCTGTTGTAGGGTTTTTTCCGATGCTCATCATTCCACTTTTCACGATCCCATTTACTTCTACTAAGACGGCATAAACACCTGAAGCAGGAATAAGTTTTAATTCATCTATTTGACCAATGTTGGCAGTAGGATATCCAATTTCTCTACCTAATTGTTTACCCTTAATTACAATCCCTGAGATAAAATAGGAGTAACCCAAAAATAAATTAGCTAGTTTAACATTACCTGATTCAAGTGCCTTCCTAATTCTGGTTGAGCTGATGTTTATTTCATTTATTTCTTGTGCGTTTATTTCTTCAACCTCAAAATTTAATTCGGTAGAAAGATTTCTGATGAGTTCAATGGATCCACTTCTGTTTTTACCAAAACGGTGATCGTAACCAATTACCATTTTTTTCATTTTTAATTTCTTGCAAAGGATTTCTCTGACAAAAAATTCGGGATCAATATGTGAAAATTCCTCATTAAAAGGAAATTCCAATAAATGGTCAATATCAGCTATTCTAAATAATTCGGAACGCTCTTCGTAAGTGTTGAGTAATTTTAAATCTGTTTCGTTTGGAAATAAAACCAATCTTGGGTGTGGCTTAAATGTAAATACTAAACTTTCTAATTTTAATGATTCAGAAGCATTAAGAAGACGGGAAATCAATTTTTTGTGGCCGTTATGAACTCCATCAAATGTTCCAATTGTTAAAACAGTTCCATTCTTTAAATCAACTTTATCAATATCGGAATAGAAAAACATACTACAAAGTTAAAAAGAAGTAAATACTGTTTTTGTTTTATTAAAATTGAAAAATTTAAAGAGTAGTATTAATTACTGTTTTTTATAAAATCAAAACATTTTACTAATTACCCAATACCAGAAAACTCCAATAATGATGAGGCCCATTATAACGCTTACAACTCCAACTACTTTAATTAAAGAGATGCTAAATCTGTCAAGAGATTTTTGTAACTCATGGTGATGAGCTTCTCTGTCATCAATTCTTTTTTCTCTTTTGCTTTCGAGCTCACTCATTAAAAATATTTTAAGGTTAAACTAGTTCTTTTTTTCTGAAACGTTCAGCAAGAACAAGCTCCTTATTTCCGGAACTGTAATCGTAAAAGCCTTTACCAGATTTAACACCTAAATGACCTGCAGTTACCATATTTACCAATAATGGACAAGGCGCGTATTTTGGGTTTCCAAATCCATCTTGCAGAACTCTAAGTATGCTTAAGCAAACATCTAAACCAATAAAATCAGCTAATTGCAAAGGTCCCATCGGATGAGCCATGCCTAATTTCATAACGGTATCTATTTCATGAACGCCTGCCACACCTTCGTATAAGGTGATAATAGCTTCATTAATCATTGGCATCAAGATTTTATTTGCAACGAAACCCGGGTAATCATTTACTTCTACAGGAACTTTATTTAGTTTTTTGGAAACTTCCATTATTCTGTTGGTAACTTCATCTGAAGTGGAATAACCACGAATTACTTCTACCAATTTCATTACAGGTACCGGGTTCATGAAGTGCATACCAATCACCTTATCCGGACAATTGGTAACCGATGCAATTTTGGTAATACTGATAGATGAAGTATTACTTGCAAGTATAGTTCCCGGATTACATTTATCGCTTAAGGTTTTAAAAATATTCAATTTAATTTCTATATTTTCGGTTGCGGCCTCAATTATGAGTTCTGCATCTTTAATTCCTTCTTCAAGCTTAGTATTAGTTGCAATATTTGATAATGCAGTAGATTTATCGTTCTCTGTTAGCGCTCCTTTTGAGATTTGCCTGTCTAAATTTTTCGCAATGGTTGCAAGTGCTTTTTCCAATGCTTTCTGATTGATGTCTATCAGACTAACATGATAACCATTTTGAGCGAAAACATGTGCAATCCCATTGCCCATAGTTCCGGATCCTATTACTGCTATATTTTTCATTTTAAATTTTTTGATTTGCTAATGTAATATTCATTGTTTAGAACTTCAATGAAAATACTTGTCAGTTTTAACCATTTTACCCCATTTTATTAACTGAATTCACTAAGATATATTTATTATTTTTTTCTGATAAGCATTATTCCGTCTCTTATGGGTAAAAGTAGATTTTCTACTCGATTATCATTTTGTATTTTCGCGTTGAATTGATGTATGGCTAATGTTTCCTTATCCATCGTCTGTACGTTTTTTAAAACTTTTCCACTCCAAAGTACATTATCTGCAATAATGATTCCTCCGGATTCAACTTTTTCAATTATCAAATCAAAATAGTTTGAATAATTTTTTTTGTCTGCATCTATAAAAACCAAATTGAATTTATCATAAATACATGGTATGAGTTCAATCGCATTTCCAATTAATAAATTTATTTTGTTTTGTAATCCTGATTTTTCAAAATATTTTCTTGCGATGGATTCTATTTCCGGATTAGCATCGATAGTAGTGAGTTTCCCGTTTTCGGCTAAACCTTTGGCTAGACAAATCGCAGAGTAACCTGTGAAGGTACCAATCTCCAAAATGTTTTTTGGCTTGATTAATTTTGAAATAAATGTAAGTAAATTGCCTTGCAGATGTCCGCTTAGCATCCTTGGAGATAAAAACTTAAGGTGTGTTTCTCTATCTAGTTCTTTAAGTACTGAGTCTTCTGCTTTACTTAAGGAATTCGAATACTGAATAATTTCATCATTTATAAAATCCATTACTAATTATTACTTGGGGATAAATTCATTTCAGCAGCCTTCGCAATCATAAATTGATATGCTTCGTTGTATTCGTTTTTAATTATTCCATCCAAAATAGCTTCTCTAATTGCTGTTTTAATAACTCCAACTTCTTTGCAAGGATTTAATTTAAAAATTTTCATGATGTCCTCTCCGCTAATTGGTGGTTGCCAATTTCTAATCCTGTCTTTTTCCTCCAGATCAATTAATTTATTTCTCACCAATTCAAAATTCTTTAAGTAACGTTGCATCTTGTCTGAATTTTTTGTGGTGATGTCTGCTTCGCATAAAGTCATAAGATCATCAATGTCATCTCCAGCTTCAAACAATAACCTTCTAACTGCTGAATCGGTTACTTCAGATTTTGCCAATACTATTGGTCTTAAGTGAAGTAAAACCAACTTCTGTACATATTTCATTTTTTCATTAAGTGGTAATTTCAATGAGGTAAAAATTCCGGGTACCATCCTCGCCCCTTTGTCTTCGTGTCCATGAAATGTCCATCCGTGATCCGGTTCAAATCTTTTTGTTGCAGGTTTTGCTATATCGTGTAAAATTGCCGCCCAACGCAACCATAGATTTTCTGTTTTTTTGCAGATATTGTCTAAAACCTGAAGTGTATGATAAAAATTGTCTTTGTGCCCTTTGTTACCAACATATTCTACTCCATGAAGTTTTACCATTTGTGGAAAAATGAGATGTAAAAGGCCAGAATCAAATAGCAGATTAAAACCTATAGAAGGTTTCGGTGATAAAATGATTTTATTTAATTCGTCAGCGATTCTTTCCTTAGAAATAATTTCGATCCTTTGCTTATTGTCTTTTATTGCTTGAAGTGATTTTTCTTCAATGGAGAATCCTAATTGGGTGGCAAACCTTATAGCTCTCATCATCCTTAGTGGATCATCGCTATAGGTAATATTTGGATCTAGGGGAGTTTGAATTATTTTTTCCTTTAGATGATTAATTCCGTTGAATGGATCTAACAATCTTCCAAACTCATTTTCCGATAATCCCAGTGCCATGGCGTTGATGGTAAAATCTCTTCTGTTTTGATCGTCTTGAAGGCTTCCATTTTCTACTATTGGTTTTCTTGAATCTCTTTGGTAAGATTCTTTTCTTGCCCCTACAAATTCAATTTCAATTTCTTCAAATTTAAGCTGTGCAGTACCAAAGTTTTTAAAAATTGAGAGTGAACATGTTTCACCAAGCTTTTCTTTTACTGCGTTTGCCAGTTCTATTCCGCTACCTATAACTACAATATCAATATCTTTTATTTGTCGTTGAAGTAAAAGATCTCTAACGCATCCTCCAACTAGGAAACAAGTTATATTTAAATTATCAGCTATACTTTTAATCAGCTGTAATTCCTTTCTATTTAGGAAAACCTCAAACACCGAGCAAAGATACTATTTGCTTCACTGTAGAAACGTTGTTTTTTAAATTTTTTACTTATAAAATTTTAGACTTAGGTCGAGAGATTTTATCTGGTGAGTTAATGCTCCAACTGAAATATAATTAGCGCCGGTAAGCGCATATTTTCTAATGTTTTTCTCATTTATTCCACCTGAACATTCAGTTTGCATTTTACCGTTTATCAATTTTACAGCTCGTTTAGCTTGTGCAGGGGTGAAATTATCCAATAAAATACGATGTGCTTTCCCATTATTTAAAATTTCTTGCACATGTTTTATATTTCTTGCTTCTACTTCTATTTTAAGTTTTTTTTTCTTTGAATGAAGGTATTTTTCTGATGCATTAATAGCTTGAGTAATTCCTCCGGCACAATCAATATGATTGTCTTTAATTAAAATCATATCAAACAAAACATATCTGTGATTTTCACATACTCCAATTTTAACAGCCCATTTTTCAAAAAATCGAAAGCCTGGAGTGGTTTTCCTGGTGTCTAGAATTTTTACTCCGGTTCCCTCACACAGCGTTGTAATATGTTTGGTGTACGTTGCGATACCACTCATGCGTTGCATCACATTCAAAACTAACCTTTCACATGTTAATAATTTTCGCATATTGCCTGATACCGTAAATGCAATTTCTCCCGATTTTACTCTAGTACCATCCTTTAACAATTGGGTAAATTTTATTTTTTTATCGGCAAAATAAAATAATTGCTTCGCGGCTTCCACGCCCGCGAGAATTCCGTCTTCTTTTATTTTTAACCGCATTTTTCCTGTTTTACTTGCCGGAATAGTAGATATTGAGGTATGGTCTCCGTCTCCTGCGTCTTCTTTAATTGATGAGTTATAAAAGTTTTTAAAGTTAAAAACAGGGTGTTTATTAGTTGAATTAATTTTTTTCATGTTCAATTTGGAAGTGAGAAATTAGGTATTTGTTGTCATTATATTTTATTTGAAATGATATTTTAAAATTGCCTGCCTCGGTATTTAAAATTCCAGAAAAAAATTCATTACCATTTTTTTGAGAATTGCTGTGGGTGGTGTTAAAGTTTTTTATTTTATTTTTTGAAAAGAAATCTTTTAAAATACTTTCTGCCTGAGATTTAGAATAAATACCATCTTTATTAAGTACCTTAAGGTTAATTTTTTCAGACATGTTTTGAGCGATAGCACTCGAATTACCTTTTTTTATAGCATTTATTGTGTAGTTACTTACCTCTGATAATGAGCCAATGCTAAATAGTTTGATTAAACAAAAGAATAACATTTGATAAAACTTCATATCTACTTTTGATTAATTTTGTTGTTGGTTCAAAAATCGTTCCTAAATTAAGTAAAAAAATAATTTTATTCATTCTTTCGTTAGATGAAAGTTAAGTTAATTCAGATAGGTAAAACGGAAGATAACTTCGTTGCTGATGGTGTAAAAATTTATCAGGATCGATTAAAACATTACATTCGGACTGAAGAAATTACGCTAAAACCAAAAAAAAATTTATCCTCAGGTCAGCAAAATCGTGAACAGCAGGTTAAGCTTGAGGGGGGATTAATTTTAGATAATATTTGCAGTACTGATTTTCTTATTTTACTGGATGAGAAAGGAAGGCAATTAAGTTCAGTGAATTTTGCTAAAGAACTGGAAGTGATGAATGTAAATTCGGTAAGAACTCTTGTTTTTTGTATAGGGGGGGCCTATGGGTTTTCTAAAAGTGTATATGAAAGGGCGAATGATCAAATCAGTTTTTCCAAATTTACATTTCCGCATCAATTGATAAGATTAATGTTTTGGGAACAGATGTACCGATGGCAAACTATTATAAAAGGTGAAAAGTATCATCATTAATGGTGTCAATTTGATTTTTTAATATGGGTGATGAAGTAATTATAAATAAGGGATATTTGGATGATCTTGGGCTAGTCGACATGATTACCCTACCTATTTTTTTGGTGGTTCTTTTGGTATATGTTTCAATTCATAAGAACAAAAACATTAGTACAAATAATTTTTATAGATATTTCCCATGGGCTGTTTATGCTAAATTGCTAGGAGTAATTTCTTTTTGTTTTGTTTTTACTTACTACTATAAAGGCGGCGACACAATTTCATATTATGAATCATGCAGAGCATTTTCAAATTTGCTGTGGGAAAGACCAGCTGATTTTTTTAATGTAATGCTTGGTGATGGTAACTTTGAAAACTATTGTCTTTTTTCTGCCAGAACAGGCTATCCATGGGCTTACATTTTTATGGAACCAAGAACCCTGTTTCTTGCTAAAATATTTTCTCCTATTGTTTTTATTAGCTTCAACAGCTATTTGATTTCTTCAATACTCATTTCAATGATTTCTTTTGTAGGAATCTGGAAAATTTATAAACTTTTGGTAAAATACTATCCTCAATTTTCAAAAGAGATTGCAATTTGTATTTTATTTTTTCCAACCGCTGTATTCTGGGGTTCAGGAATGTTAAAGGATACCGTAACCTTGTCTGCTTTTTGTTGGTTTGTTGTTGGTTTTGAAAATGCTGTAATCAGGAGAGTACATTTATTTAAAAATATAATTATTTTACTCGTTGCAGGATATATGATTTTAGCTATAAAACCGTATATATTAATGGCTGCAATTCCAGGATTAATAACTTGGATGCTATATGCGCCAATTAGTAAAATAAAAAATGGTTTTTTAAAGTTCTTGGCAATACCATTTGTTCTGTCAATAAGTATTGTGGGTGGAATTTTAATATTATATAACCTTGGAGATCGTTTAGGGAAATTTTCACTGAACAACATTATTGAAACTGCAGTGGTTACTCAAGATGACTTAAAAAGAGATTATTATAAAGGTAGTTCTTTTGATATAGGGAAAATTGAATCCACTCCCACAGGAATTCTGAGTAAAGCGCCTGTTGCAATTGTTGCGGGACTATTCAGACCCTTTATTTGGGAAGCTAGAAATGTCACCACTTTACTTAGTGGAATTGAAAATCTTCTTATTCTTTTACTTGTTATTGTTTGCTTATTAAGATTAAAAATATTTGGACTCTTTAAATATCTTTTTGATCATCCAATTTTACTTTTCTTTTTTCTTTATTCAGTTTTATTTGCTTTTTCCATTGGTATTTCAACTTCAAATTTTGGCGCATTGATTAGATTTAAAATTGCATTTGCCCCATTTTTCATTTTTGTTTTTTTTATTGTATTCAGATTATCTGGAAGTAAATTCAAAAATAAAATTAGATAGACTTAGTTATTTCCAGTTACAATAAGTTTAAAATTATATGTTTTATTGATTCTTAATATGTAAATGCCGTCATGCAGATCATTCAGGTTTCTTGTTATGTTTTTCTCTCCGTTTGTTTTCATATTAAGTTCGTCTTGTGATAAATTATTGATTATTTCAACTATCATTATTTTATCTTCGTCTTGCGAAACTAAATTTATTGATGAGCTTGCAGGGTTAGGAAAGAATTTAAATTTTGTTTCAAATTTGTCGTTTATTCCTACGGTACAATTTGATGCATTAAAGCTTGGCACAGTAAAATTCAGAAAAGACCCCGTACCGTCCGGACATCTCCCGTAAGAAATATCTGTTTGTTGCGAACCGAAATTTAAGCTGTCTAAAATAATTCCATTTTGATTGCTTAGTATAAGTTTTTCTCCGTTGGATGATAACTTAAAATTACAGTGAATGGTTCCCGGGCCGGCAGCGCTTTCATCCGCCCAAATTGTAAGAAATCCATTTGCGGGTACTACCGAATTTACTGTAAAAGGAAATTTAGTCAGATTAGACGGGTCATCTGTAAGGTATAAACCGTAAAGATTTATATTGTTTCCGGTTAAATTATGAAACTCTATCCAGTCTTCATTCTTTAAGTATTCATTTTGATGTCCGTTAACATTAACAGCAAGAATTTCATTAATTTTTACTTTTCCGCTATCTGCTGAAATTATGTTACCATTGGCTGTGTAAAACTCATGTTCAGCTCTTTCAGGTGAAAAAATTCCTGCGTTTGTGTTTTCTGCATAAACATAATAATGTGATTGGGGAGCTGTCATTAAAAACTTACATCCATATATATTGTCGCCTGCAGCTCCATCTTCATGTAATCCATCATCAAACATTATTATTCTTTTGAACTTTTCACTAAAATCATTTCTATATCCTAAAAAAACATTATTTGCATTGTTCACATACGCTGTAATGGTAATGCTGTCATTTATTGAGGAGTTGGCACTATCTGCATTTATGTTTGAAACTGAAGGTTGTGATGCTAAAAATTCTGCTGTTGAATTAAGATAGTTCGATCTGGCATTCATTAAAAGTGATATTCCGGGAACGGAATAACTTCCAAAAGTATAATTATTGTTCATCGAACCCTGGAACTGAGCGTAAGTAAAAAACTTGTTGGTATCGGCCAAAACAGCTGTATCAATTAAACTTTGAAACTGAGTGCTGTAATTGGCGTAGTTGCCAGAAGTTATTGCTTCGTTTATGATTGTTTTAAGATGAGCAATGTACATTCTTTTATATTGGAGATTGCTTAAAACATTTTTAATCAATGGCCAAAAAGCATCTGTACTATGTACGTTTGACGTTAATTGTTGCATGTTTGCAATGGTAAGGCTTCCCATGCTAGTGGCTCCACTTCCTACAAAAGGAAAACCACCGAATGACATATTTAGGTCCCATACCACCGGGTTAAAATGTCCTGTGTTGTCTTTATATAGGTAATAGTTTTGTGAAAATACTCCACTGTAACTATCAAGATTAATTATAGCATTATTAAATGCAAGCATCCATAGAATACAATCTAAATCCATATTACTTGGAATGGATGAAGGGAAATTAGTAATTGTATCACAAAGCTTAACCAAATCATTCCATCCGGTTGTAGATTTTAATTCATAGAAATTAAAATAAGCAGAACTATCATTTGAAATGTATTTCAGATTGCTTTTTGTGAGCGGAGTAGGGGTCACAATAGGGTTGCATTTAAAAAACGTATTGTTTGATGTGGAGTAAAATTTAGAAGAGCAGAAATCTTTTCCAACATTCTCTGTATTGGTGTAAAGTCCAATATAATTTCCATTTATGAATACTTTCGCGAAATTGGCTTTAGGGCAATACATGTAATTTTTTAAAATGTCAAATCCAAGTACTTCTCTTATCATTGATGGGTCTCCGTATCCGTTGCTAAGCTTAATGTCAGTTATAGATTGAAAGGATTGATTAAGGAGATAATCTAATTCTATATGTAGTGGGTTTTTTTTATAGGTTGAGTCGTATGAACTGTTTCCTTTATATTTCACTCCTGGATAAAAAAATCTTTGACCGTTTATTCTGACCGAGTCTGCTAATACGTAGCCTTCAGCTCCATATTTTGCTGTGTCCATCTGATAATCCCAATTCGGCTGTGAGAAGAAAATCTCAATGTTTTGAATTGTATTTTGATCGTAGAAATTTGATTGAGATTTTATTTCTCCTAAAGTAAAAAACAAAAGAATTATTAATGTTCTTTTGATGAAGTTATTTTTTAAATATATCATTGCTCATTCACCCATTTCATTACTTTAGACCTGCCTGAATTTTCAGAAATTTCAACAATATAAACACCAGGATTTAAATTTTCTCGTTTTAAAATGAGATTCCGACTTTCAATTTTTATTTCATTTGTAACACGACCTGAATAATCAAATATTGTTACTTTTCCTTCTTTAAAGTCATTGCTTATTTGTAGGAAGCTGTAATCCGTTGTAGGGTTTGGAAAGAGAGTTTTGGAAAAGGATTTGTTTTCTGAAATGTTACTTGTACTTTGGCAAGATGTACATGATGAGTAACAAATAATTGCAAGCATTGAATCATAAACAGAAGTGAACGCACGATTATTGTTTATTACACATGACCCGGAAACTGATTCAGAATCGTTAGTTGTATTGCCATTCAAAAATTTATATTCATAAGTTGATAGAGAGTCTACATAGCAGATTACCTCATAAATAGTAGTTGAATCAAAATTATATAAGATTGTTCCTGTCGGATTCCATCCTTGAAAATCTCCGTATACATGCACTCCGTTTTGTGAAACAGCTTCGTTCTGCATATCAACATAAAGTCTAACTAATTTTTTATTCTTAGGTGCATTTCCTGAAAATCTAATTGCACCAATTATAGTAGTGTCATTCGAAAGTGAGTCAATGTATATCCATCTGTTGTCGTTAAAATTATATCCAACTCTTGATTCTATTGGTACAAATTCTGTTTCGTAAAACTGATCTCCGTTTACAAACTTGAACTCATATTTCTTAAATGCGGGAATATCCAAAATAATGGAATATATATTGGTGTCTAAAATTTCTTTAGTCATAACAGTTGCAAGCGACCAATCACCTCCCGCAAATCCCGCGGCGGTTTGGAAATCTCCTGTTACTCTAATGCCAAGTGAGTTTACAATTTGACCTGACATATCAACGGAGAATTTTACTTTTTTAGCTTGAATGGAAGTTGCAAAAAGTAAAAATAGTGATATAATATATATGTTATTTTTCATATTAGTCCGTAATTACAACTTTGAAATTTTTTGATTGATTGGAATGCTCAGGTATTATAACAATTGAGTAAGTTCCTTTTCCAAATTCTGACAAATTCAATTGGTAAAGTGTTTTGTTTTTAACCAAAAGTTTACCGGAAACATCGTAAACTAAAATTTCAAAATGTTCACCATTTTTAGTGGATTCAAGGATGTTAACTATTCCTGTAGAAGGATTTGGATAAACTTCAAATTGAGAATGCTTAGTTTCATTGATTTGAGTAGTTAAAGAAAAACTGTACCCTGATGAATATTGATAAACACAACCATTAGCATCAGTAGTTTTAACTAAATAAATTCCTGACTGTATTGGTGAATAATTCTGAGAGGTTGCTCCAGCTATCGGCTGACCATTAATGTACCATTGATAACTTGTTGCGGAAGATGAATTTAAAACACCGTTACTTTCTGTTACTGTTGGAATAGTCGGTGGTTGATTATTTATATAGCAATCACTATATCGAAATGCTTTTGCATTTCCTCCTGTTAAGGTTTTAGACCAAAGTAAAGTTCCTGTTGGGCTAAATTCTTTTATGAATCCTGAAATTCCCATATTAATTAAAATATTTCCATTCGGTAATTGCTGTGAACTTCCTTCGTTACTATTATATCCGCCCGATGCTTGCCTTTTGTTATAGCTTGCCGGTCCAAAAGCTGATCCAAGATTTATCGTATAATTGTAACCGTTTACAGGTGGAGTGAAAATATCAGTACAAGAAGCTGTTGAAGAAATTCCTTTGTTGTTATAACCTGATAAATCTCCTGCGTTCGGACAATTTTCATCAATCCAGTGGGCATCATGTACAACGTTAAATATCTGAGCTCCGGTTGCACCATAAACTTGAGGATTTCCCCAACGGTATAAGATGTCCCCACCTTTACCAGAGTTTCCACCCGTATGTCCTGCCGCTTCTGCTGTTGTTGTACTATGATCTATTACATAAATTTCATGTAAATTATGTGAGCTGATGGTAATTTGATCCAATACTGGATTGTAATCTACTCCGTTTACATGCATCCAGTCTTTTTGGGCCGAGTAATTGATGTTTAAAAGTTCAGGATGATTTACAATTGAGGTTTGATAGTTTGCTGCATTAGGATTGGTATTTTGAACCAGATGGTCCCAGGCATGCCACTCCCAAACAACCTGTCCGGTAGTTGCTCCTGTTTGTTGTACTTCAACAATTTTATCGGGCCACATGATATTACTAAAGGTGGAGCAACCTGCTGCCGCAACTTCCGCCGAAGATTTTGATTCATACGCAATCATTAAAACATTTCCGTTTGGCATTGGACAAATGTCGTGGTGGCTGCAATAGGTTGTGGTTGAATAGACATAATCCCAAAGTAAATTACCATTGTAATCATACTTTTGAAACTCTCCTGAAATAGGTCCTCCGGTAAATGAATTACCTGTTTTTGTTACGGTGCGATAAAGAAAACCACCGGGCATAACATAAGTAGAATAACAAGTTGGCTTACCGGTACCATGCGTCCAGGTATGATAGGTCGTACCATTTGTATCTACCAGATAAGACATGGTAGAGTTTTTTATGCTGTAGGATGTGTATCCGGGATATTGTTGTCCAAATAATAAAGTGGAGGAACAAACAATTAAAATGTTTATGAGGAGTTTGCGTTTCATTTTAGGTAAATGGTTAATTAAAGTTATGTATTTTTATTTATTGACGAATTTATTTAAGACATCTTTTTCGTAGCTGGTTCCGATAGGTATTTCAATATCATCTAAATGAATAATTTTATTTCTGATTTTATGTATTCTGGAAATAGGAATGATAAATGATCGATGTACCCTAATGAAATCATTTGACGGAAGTTTTTCAGCGAATCCTTTCATAGTCATTCTGGCAACAACATTTTTCTGACTCTTCAAATGAATTTTTATGTAATCATTCAATCTCTCAACGTATAATATTTCATCTACATTTACTTTAATGAGATTGTAGTCTGCTCTTATATAAATTACTTTTTCTTTTTCATGATTTTGATTGATGGATAATTTTTTCGCCTTTTCCGTTGCCTTGAAGAATCTTTCAAAAGAAAATGGCTTTAAAAGGTAATCGATAGCATCCAGATCAAATCCTTCTAAGGCATATTCGCTGTAGGCTGTCGTGAAAACAACTTTAATATTTTGTTCAATGGATTTGTAGAGTTCAATACCTGAAATAGTAGGCATATTTATGTCAAGAAAAATTAAATCAACAGGAAATTTTCTCAAATGTTTCTGGGCTTCTTCTGCAGAGGTGAAAGTTTTTTGCAACTTAATATAATCTATTTTATTGCAATAGTTCTCTATTATTGCAAGTGCCGGAGGTTCATCGTCTATAGCGATGGTATTAATCATATCATGTTAAGATTTAGTTTAATTTCAAAATCACTTTCTGTTTCATTGATTTCTAATTTATGTCTATCTGGGTAAATAAGATTCAATCTGGTTTTAGTATTTTTTATTCCTATTCTATGTCTTTCACTTTCAGGAAAGTTTCTTCTTAATTTTTCATTTTTAACATGAAGTCTTAGAGAATTATTTACAGTTGATAAGTTAACAAGCAAGATAGATTTTTTCTCCGGACTCACACCGAACTTAAACGCGTTTTCTACAAATGGTATGATGATGAGCGGGGCGATTTTTTTATTTTTAAAATCTGCGTTAACATCATAAATTATATCTATGGTATCGCCGAACCTTAGTTTCTGTAGTTCAATATAATTTTTAATGTAATTTATTTCTTTTTCCAACGATACAAATTCATGTTCAGATTCTTCCAACACGTAACGCATCATTTCGGATAATTTTTGAACTGCATCTGCACTGCGTTCTGCATTTTCACTGATTGACATAGAGAAAATACTGTTTAGTGAATTGAAAAGAAAATGCGGGTTGATTTGTGCCTTTAAAAAAGATAATTCAGTATTTATTTTTTCCTGCTCAGCTTGTTTCCACTTTGCTGAGGTTTTAATCATTAAAGGTAAAATTACAGCTAGTGAAAAATTTAAAAAATCTCTCCCTCCGAAAATAAAAAACAAAATGCCTGGCGGTTGTCGGTGATGCGGATGAATATGTTCTTGTTTTTTTTGAAGTTGAAAATTCTTATTATTCGAAAAATGATGATCTTCCTTGGGGTGATGAAAAAATATTTCTCTTGTAAGAACGATTAGTCCAAATGAAATGATCAGTATTAATAAAAACTTGATATATTTTTTTTGAAAATAGAATCTTGGTATAAGTAAAAAATAGCTTAAGTAAAATAAACCAAGTAATAAGATGTGAGTAAAAAAATCCCTTTGAAATCCTTTGAAGTGAATAAATTCAAAATTAGAAGAAAGTTCAGGTGAAAAAATAATAGGGAAAGATAAATAAAGTAAGGAGCCTAGTATATGAAACCACCAATAAATTTTTTTTGTCTTCATTGAAATAGAAGATTAAATTACCCAATTTGATAGTTCGGAAATAAAAAATGCGAAGAAATGAGCTTTTTTAGAGGAAAAAAATTACAGTTTACCTTCTTTTTGCAATTGCATAAGGTTTTTATCTCTTTCTCTTTGTTTTTCTTTGAATAATTGCAGTTTGCTTGGAAGTTCTTTCTTGGGATAATGATTATTTTCCAGTTCAATATCAGCTGTTTCCAAGTATGGATCTAATGTTATCTGTTTCACTTCTTTGTCCAGAATAAACATTTTCGAAACTTTTGAATTATTTAATCTCCATATCTCTGCCGGAATTCGTTTTACATCTTTCGTTCCGTCTACATACTCAAATTCAACTATTAATGGCATGATTAATCCGCCTAGGTTTTCAAATTCTAACCAATAAATATTTTTATCTGCTTTGAGTAATTTCTTTTCGTCTTCACTCAATGTTTTCAAGTATTGTTCGTAAATGCTTTTGTCAAAATCTGTCACTTTATTCGGGTCGTAAGTATTATAAAAATCTTTTAATTCGGGATACGTCATTATCCGTGTAACGGGAATAGCTGTTTTGTCCCTTTGTTTGCTTAATGATTCGGGGGATTGGTTTTGTATGTCCTTTTTAAATTTCTTTTCTTGTTCAGGATCTTTAGAATCAACTTTAAACCAAGCAACATCAGAAATGGAAATATCACAAGGTTCAATTCCGTAAAACCATCCTCTCCAGAACCAATCTAAATCTACTGCACTTGCATCTTCCATGGTTCTGTAAAAATCTGCAGGTCTCGGATGTTTAAATGCCCAGCGCTGGCAATAAGTTTTAAATGCAAAATCAAAAAGCTCTCGTCCCATTACCGTTTCACGTAATATGTTCAGTGCAGTGGCAGGCTTGCCATAAGCGTTGTTGCCAAATTGTAAAATACTTTCGGAGTTGCTCATGATTGGCGTTAGTGTACTCTTATCGCTGGACATATAGTTAACAATGTACTTAGGCTCGCCTCTTCTTGATGGATAATCCTTATCCCATTCTTTTTCCGTAAGATATTGTACAAATGTGTTGAATCCTTCATCCATCCAAGTCCACTGACGTTCATCGCTGTTTATTATCATCGGAAAAAAGTTGTGCCCTACCTCGTGAATTACAACGGAAATCAAGCCTGTTTTGGTATTCTCACTGTATGTACCGTCTGCTTCCGGGCGTGGACCGTTAAAACAGATCATAGGATATTCCATTCCGCCTATTGGACCGTTAACAGAAATTGCAACAGGGTAGGGATATTGGATAGTGTGTTTCGAATAAGTAATAATGGTTTGCGCTACTGCATGGGTTGAGTATTTTTCCCACAGCGGATTTCCTTCTTTAGGATAAAGTGACATACATAATACAGTTTTCCCTTCGCTTGGTACACCCATGGCATCCCAAATAAATTTTCTCGAAGAGGCCCAGGCAAAATCCCTAACGTTTTTTGCTTCAAAAGTCCAGGTCTTCATTTCTTTACTCTTATTTCCTTCTCTTTTTTCTGCCTCGGATTGGGTTGCAATAATTACCGGTGTTTTTGAAGTTTTTGCCTGAGTCAATCTGTTTTGCATTTCTGAACTTAATACAGAAGATGCATTTTTCAGTTCACCTGTGGCAGTAACAATATGGTCGGAAGGAACGGTAATATTAACTGTGTAGTTTCCGAATTCTAATGCGAATTCACCACGACCGATATATTCTTTGTTTTGCCAACCTTCTACATCGTCGTAAACACAAAGCCTGGGAAACCATTGTGCGAGTTCAAAAATGCTGTTACCGTCTTTTTCAAAATATTCAAACCCTCCACGTCCTCCGTAAATACGTGCATTATTGATGTAGTTGAACCAGTCTATTGTGAATACAAATGATTGTTTGGATTTAATAGGTGAGGGGAGATCCACTCGCATCATAGTTCCCTGAACTACAAAATTCAAATCTTTACCCTTACTGTCTTTTACTTTAACATTTTTGTATCCTCCGTCAAACTCGTAATTCATTTTTCTTGTAAATGAATTAAAAGACATATCCTTTGGTTTTTCATCTGTATCAGCCGTGTTGCTTAGAGAATTTTTCATGAATATATTCTGATCCATTTGAATCCACAAGTAATTCAATGCGTCTGGAGAATTATTGTAATATGTTATTTTTTCGCTACCCGTTAACGAAGGGTTCGGCCATGTTTCATCTAGTTTTACGTTTATGGTATAGTCAACCTGCTGTTGCCAGTATTCATGGCCGGGTCCGCCGGCAGCATTCCGGTAATTATTTGGTGTTGGCAATAATTCATCAATCTGATGAAATTTATTGCTGTTGTAGTGTTGAGCTAGAATCGCTAATGGTAGAAGCAGAGTTATCAGTAGTTTTTTCATAATCCAAATATACTTGTTCTAAAGGATAGAAAAAACTGTTTTGGTTTATGATTTTATCTAAAAATCTAACTTTCCATTCTAACAAGTATTGGAAATTTCAT
>JBKCIQ010000190.1:0-23603 GCA_046302135.1 Bacteroidota bacterium
CTGTTCAACGAGCGCGTGTACAAGTTCGACACGGACTTGATCCCGGAGGCTATCAAGCTCTACAGCTAGGTCGGCATCAAGCACGAGCCGCTGACACTCATCCCGCCTCAGTTCGAGACTCCCATGCCTGCCCTCCAGGCAGCGGTCTTCCCTCCGACCCTCAAGGAGCTCCCGCCCCCGAGCCTAGATCTCTACGACCTCGACGAGCAGTTTGCCTCCGAGAAGATTCGCCTAGCTCAGCTAACCAATAAGTGCAGTGACGACGATGTAGAGTACTACATCAAGGAGTGCGGCGACATCCTGGGTGTGAGCCAGCATGTGTCTTCCCCAGACGACCCCAAGGCCATTCTACACTACGTGTTCCAAGAGATCTTCAAGTACAAGTGCTCCTCCTTGTCATGAAGCAGCGGAACCGGCCGGGCTGTCCTCGAAGACGACACTTGCTCAAACAAGGCAATGCATGAACAGCAGCAAACTGATAACTCGTACACCTATGACGTTTGAACGGTTAATACAAAAGTTGATTTCGCTAACGCTACGTCCCTTCATTGCTTTGTGCACACCTAATAGTTCATTTTTAAACCTTTATATTCAAATATATAATTCTTAATATTCGATTTACGACCTGATAAAATGAATTAATCTTCTTGTGAAATTAAAAGTGTGGTAGAGATTAATTCTTTACCTGTATTTATGTTCACAAGGTAAACGCCAGCAGGTAAATTCAGTTCTCCTAACTCAAATTTGCCATCAATATTTTGTAAACTTGAAAATTTACGCATTACTCTTCCGGAGATGTCAATGATTGAAGCATCAATCTTATTAACATCGCTCCCGAACTCAACAAAAACTTTATTGTCAGCCGGGTTAGGAAACATCGTAAATGAAATATCATTTTTGTTTTCTGAAATGCCTACCATGTTCATTTCGTTCCAACGCTTAGTAAACTCCTGAAAATATTGGTTTGCAACGGATGCATCGTGAACTATGAGAGTGTTTTCATCATTTCTTAAATCTCCATTGTTAGACCAGTTATGTGAGCCGGTAAGAACCAAAGGATCTGAAGCTGTGTTGGATTGATCAACAATTAAGTATTTATGATGGAAAATATAACTAAAAGGATTTAACTTAACATTAGATGAGCCAAATGAATTTCTGATGGTAAAGTATGGACCACTAGCATTTGCAGTATCGTTTATAATACATTTCGCAGTTAAAGAATTAGTGTTTTTCTGGGTTGCAACTTTTGTAGCAAGATCAGACCTTGTAATCAACATTTGCCCTATATACATATCAGTATTTGCTGTTGCAATAGTTGCTAAAATTTTAGAGTTGGTCTGATCTGAGGGACTGAAATAAGATTCAACACGTTTTCCTCCAATTAAATATTCGTGTGGCGTGTTGTCTGTTTTAAACTTACCAAAAAGTGCAGTGCTTGTGTTTCCGTTTGATACAACGCTGGTATCACCCCACATCTCATCAAATTCTAATTTATATCCTCTTGCTAGCGATTGATCCTGCAAGATTATTACATTGTTTGGATCGGTTGTAAGTTGACCTGAGGTCCAATTCATTGATCCTGTCCATACTATTGGTTCATTAGGCCATCCATTTGCATCAATAACAACAAATTTGTTGTGCATAATGGTATAATTAGCACCTTGAGTACTAGGAAAAATCTTTATACCTTGATTAATAGTTTGCAACCCGGAATTTAACGATGAACCGTCATAAATGATTCTTATTTTCACACCCCTGTTAAATGCCGCATTTAATGCACTAGTTATTACAGTGCCTCCAGTATTATTATCCCAGTTATAGATTGCAATGTCAATTGTATGTTGTGCCCTGTCTATATATCCTTTTAATGTGTCCCAAATTGCCGCATTGTAAACAGCATTTGTTCCGGTTGAAACCGAATTGTCAACTGATTTATTGAAATAAACTTTGATATTACCGCTAGATAAAGAGGCAGTACAAAATACCTTTACACCTGATGTTGCCGTATCTATACCATTTATTGAAAAAACCTGCGCATAATAAATAGTTGCAGGAGTAGCACCTGTAATGGCAACAGCCGGCGTTGCAGAGGTACCGCTGCCATTAATAGTTCCCAACTCAAGTGAAGGAGTTTTACCGTATTTAATGTAGAAGGATCCTGCTGTGTTGGTATTCCAATTTACTGTAAGGCCAGAGGTTGAAATAGCTGAAGGATATGGTTGATTGGTTAAATAAATTGAAGAAAGAGGTACAATATCAGCAAGATCTCTTGGTAAAATCTGATACCCTGAAGTACAACCGGTTGCAGGTGTTGAGCAAAATTGAGAACAGATTCCAAAAATGTTTACTGCTCCTGTGGGAATTGGTGTTCCAACCAATGGACTCGCCGCATTAATCCTCAATTGTACAGTTTGACTGTTGCAAGTAAAATTATAGTTTGTGTTACTTGCAAAATTTCCACCACCACCCGTAATTGTACAAATATTGTATTCAGCAAGTTCGGATTCATTAGTTTCATCCATCACACCAGATGTCAGATCTAAAAAAGGAGGCAAAGGATTTCCTGAATTTACCACTGTAAAAGAACTTACGGGAGTTACCTCAAGCAAATTATTATAATTGGTTAATGTTCCGGTTGCAATAATTGAATCACCCCTTTGCACAGAAGTAAGGTTTGTGCCATAAATGGCAATGCCGGCTGTTGCATCCTGAACGTAGCGTATGCTTCCCAGCTCAGAGCCATTGGTAACAATTCCCTTCACTGTAACTGTTGAGTTTAATGCAGCTCCTCGCACCGTTGCGATGGTTTGAGATTTACTCTGAATTGAAACACCGAAAAGTACTGCAATAGTTAGAAATTTGTTGATTGTTTTCATTGTTTTATTTTAAAATGTAATTTTTGCCCCTATATTAAATCTTCTGCCTAGTCCCATGTAAGCATTAGCAATACTGGGTACATATTTATCAGGTGTAATTCCGGAAGCAGTGAAAGAAGCATCAGTTAAATAAACAACATTCAAAACGTTATTTATTCCGGCTGTAAATGTAGCTTCGCATGCACCGATTTTTCTTTTATAACCAAGATATAAATCAAGCAAATGATAAGATGGCATCTTCCAGGAATCCAGACCACGATAATCTTTAACTGTATTACCTGATTTTACAATTCGCAGAGCGGATGGATCGAATTGAGCGTACATATCTCCAAACCAAACCCATTGCGGCTTAATGTAAAAACCTTTGAATGGTTCCCACCTCAAACTTCCGGTAAGTTGACGCATTGGTGCATTGCCCATGTGAACATTTGTCGCATCGAAAGTTATTGTATCTAATATTGCCCCGCCGTCAGTAAAAACGTATGATACCCCTCCCGATGCCCATCTCCAATCGCACAGCATCGCAGATCCTTCCAGTTTTAATTTTTCCATAAGTTGAACAGTGTAATCCAACTCAATTCCTTTCATCAATGCATCAATTCCAGGAATGTTGTAATAATAAATCTGACCCGAGGTTGGATCGGTATACGCTAATGGAAAATCAAGTGGTTTGTTTCCCCAACTTGTACGATAAGCGTTCAAATTCAGCGCAAGATATTTTGTTTTTACTCCATAACCCAACTCAAAAGAAATAATATTTTGATTTTTCACATCACGAAGCTCAACACCACTTCTGTCAAATACGTTAGAATATCGGGGAGCCAAACTCATGTACCCGGTATTCACAAACACATTATGCTGTTCATTAATTTTATAATTGAAACCTGTTTTAATAGTGGTGCCGGTAAAAAATTTCCATGCAGTTGTATTAGTTCTGGACTGTGAAGAATTGATATTGTATGTAGTATAGCCTTGTTGTATGGTAACGTACTGTTGGGTCATTTGATCCTTAAATGTTATACTTCCATTTGGATTATTAACTATACCTGACACATTTGGCAAACCGTATGGGTTACTGATAACTCCAACATTTTGACCGTCTGAGTACAATGTATCACCATAACCAATCGCGTTATAAACAATGTTATCTTTATCAATCACAACATCCTTTTTTCCAAAATAATTAATGTTTTGCATCCAGGTTCCGTTTGCCGTTAGGGTAAGGAAGGATGATATTTTTTTTGTCTTGAACTCTGCCTGACCAAATAATCCTGTCCAACCGTTTCGGCTTTTATAATGATAATTTAACTTATCACCGAGTTTTCTAGTGTAAGAGTTTGGATCTTTTATAAAAGGCGCAAGTAATTTATTTTTTCCTGCACCTTCTTGGGTGTAATCTCCACCTAGAAGGTTGTAAGGAGTTTGGTAATGTATGCCCTCATAATATCTTAGATCAACTCCTGCAATAATATTTAATTTAGGATTCACCTTCATCTTTAATGTACTTAAAGACCCAATCCAGTCATGGTTATTTATTGAAGCATATATATATGAGGTTGCCTGCTTTAACCCCGTGAAAAAATTTGGTGCAGCGTTACTATTGGTGTTGTAAGTTGACTGTAGCATCAATTGACCTTCTCCGGCTTTATCTATGCTTGGTGAATTAAACATACCGGTTCCACCACCCCTTCCCATAGAGAAATACAAAACATTGGATAGAGTTATTCTATCTGATGCTGTCCAGAAATGAGATAAATTAAAGAGTGGTTTATGAAAAAAATTCATCCTTGTATTTACTGCTTTACCGTTCACATAACCCCAATCAGGATTATATTGCAAACCTCTTGCTCGATTGATTGAATTGGTGTATGCGGTTCCTGGTGCACTGTATAGTGAATCCGTATTAACACCTTGTTGTTTTGCAAAATTCTCATCGTAAATTCCCATGTTCATGGAAGATGTTCTTTGACCATGACTTTGAGGAGCACCATTAACGCCGAAGGTTAAAAAACTTCTTGAATTAAATCTATAGGTGAATTTGGCGAAATAAGACCAGGTACTTTGCCAGGTTCTTTCCACCCAACCCTGCCCTGTTGTGTATGATGCAGATAAGGTAAAACCGTACTTACCTTTTATCATTCCGGAATTGTAACCTAAAAGCCATCTACCATAATTATTACTTCCATAATCATTTTTGAAAATAAAATATTTTTTGTCCTCAATAGATGAAGTTATAATATTCATTGTACCTCCCACAGACGGGACTGCCAGCCTTGATGCACCAAGACCACGTTGTACTTGAAGTGTTTTAGTAACCTCAGACAAACCGGACCAATTACTCCAATATACCTGACCGTTTTCCATGTCATTCACAGGAACACCATCAACCAATACTGCCACATAACGCTGATCAAAACCTCTTATATTAACTCTTGCATCTCCTGCTCCTCCACCCTGCTGCGATGCATATACACCTGGTGTTGAATTAAGGACCATGGGTAAATCTCTATTGCCTAACTCTTCTGCAATTTTTTGATTACTGATGGTAGTCATCGCAACAGGTGTTTCTCTGATTGTACCAACTGATGCAACAACTTCCACTTCATCTAGTTGAACACTCATTAATTTTACCAAGAGTGAAATTTTAGAGCCGTTGGCTTTTATTTTAAAGCGCTGGCTCTCGTATCCTGTAAAAGCTACAATAAGTACGTGACTTCCGTTTGTAACTTTCAATGAAAAATTTCCATCCGAGTCTGTTGTCACCCCGGCAGAACTGTCACATGAAATAATTGCTCCAATTAAAGGTTCTCCGGTATTTTCGTCCTTAACAACTCCACTAACCTCAGTTTGAGATAGGGCGGTACCGATCGAAAAGAAAAATATTATCAGCAGAAATAATTGGGAACGATTTCTCATTACTAACTAAGAGAATATTGTATTATTCTTTTATAATTCTCTGAGTTGCTGATTTTCCGTTGGAATGTAAAATGCTTATGAAATATACACCTTTGGAAAGTTTGTTTGTAGGAATCTCTGATTTGAATGAAGGTTGCTCCATCTTAGCGTTATAGAGAATTTTACCTTCAATTGATAGTACACTGATCTCCTGAATTAATCCAACGGAAACAAGTTGAATTGAATTCCCATTACTGACAGGATTAGGAAAAACTCGAATTGATCCATCTGAATTTACTTCATTTATTCCAACGGAACAGAGACAAGAGTGAGTTCCAAGCAGGTTCCATATATTTAATGTATCTGCAAGGGTTTTAGGTTTTGCAATTGAATCATACTCAGCCAATGTATTAAACGCACTTGGGTTGGTTGTTACACCGGAAGTTACATTTGATTTTCTAACCAACATGTAACCTTTAGTTAGCCATACTCCCATACCTGTACCGCCGGTATAGGGCGCAACAGAAGACCAAGCAGACGCCGAACCGTTGCTTGCAGCCATAAAATCTCCAAAACGTCCTAACATATCAACTATTACATTGTTGTTTCCAACTTTTTTCTCTAAAGTGATTGCATCACTTCCTTTAAAATATGTGGGGTCTCCTACTGAACTACCATAAGTTCCGTAAATGTTGCCCAGTTGATCTGCATGAGCCTGTAAGGCAGGATTACAAATTGCACCACTATTTGAAGTATTTGGAGTCGTTTCAGGATTACAGATCACAAATGCTGAATAAGGCGCAATAGTACCCTTAAGGTGCAGTGTATCACTAAAATTTGGGAATGAAGGCACAACACCGGATACAGAACCTGAAGCCGTTGGTGTCTTGTACCTGGCCAGCTGATAAACATTATCTAAAACTATTGGATTTGAAGTTGTATTGTATATTTCGATGCACTTGTTATTGGCACCCATTGAACAATACTTTGAAATAATCAAATCACTACACTGTGAAAAAGAAATGGAATTGATTCCTGCAATTGCCAAAAATGAAAGTAAAAATTTTTTCATATTTAATTTGTTTTGTTTTTTCTATTTGTTGCCTTTACAATATTCTGCACGAATTTAGGAATTAGTTAACTTGCATCAAATTTATTTGAGGGAATTAATTCAACCTTAATCTATGTTTAACAATTAAGAAAACATTCCTTTTAAAATATTTAAATTGTTTTTGATACATTGCAACAATAAAACCTAAAAAAAATGAAAAATTTAATAATACTTCTGTTCTTAATTTTTGTGATTTCAATTTTTGGTCAAGGTAAACGTGTTAATGATAAAAATACGGTTTGTATTGCGTTTTATAATGTCGAAAACTTATACGATACAATAGATGAGCCCAATGTAATTGATGATGAGTTCACACCTAAAGGAGATAACAAATGGACAGCAGAGAGATTTAACAAAAAAATTGAAAATATAAGTATGGTTTTAGGCACTTTGGGCTCGGAAAAAACAGAAGATGGCCCAGCTATTATTGGGCTTTGCGAGATTGAAAATTATTCATGTTTAAATAGCCTTGTTTCCACCAAAAAACTTAAAAAAAATAATTACAAAATTGTACATTATGACGGCCCGGACGAAAGGGGTGTAGATGTTGCTTTTCTCTATCAGCCAAAAAAATTCAAGTTGATCTCTAGTAAGACTTATAGATGTGTGCTTTCGGGAGATGATGCAAAACCAACAAGGGACCAGTTGCTGGTTACCGGTAAATTATTAGGACAAAGAATTCATTTCATAATTTGTCACTGGCCATCTAGGAGAGGCGGAATGGAAGGAAGTGCTTCAAAAAGAATGACCGCGGCAAATGTTGGAAGAAAAATAATTGACTCCATCCTTATTGCGGAACCAAACGCAAATATTGTTTTAATGGGTGATTTAAATGACGATCCTGACCAGGAAAGTATTACCATTGGATTGCACGCATCTTCAGACAGTTTGAATACTGATTCCAAACAACTTTATAATGCGATGCAACATTTATTCAGTACCGGCAGAGGCACCTTAAGTTACAAAGAAAAATGGAATTTGTTTGACCAGATGATCCTTAGTAAACCTCTTATAACGGGAAGCGGAAATTTAAAATATAGATCCTCAGAAATATTTGATAAAGAAATAATACGAGAAAAAGAAGGCAAGTACAAAGGCACTCCATTCAGAACATACGCAGGAAATAAATATCTCGGAGGATACAGCGATCACTTTCCGGTTTATATTTTCTTGAACAAAGAAAAGTAAACAACTAAATTATTTCAATTGGCGAGTACAGTGAATTCTGTTCTCCTGTTTAAGGCTCTGCCCTCATCGGTTTCATTAGTAGCCATTGGTTGAGACTCCCCGTAACCATTAGATTTTAGCCTGTCTGAACTAATTCCATTTTTTGTAAGGTAATCAACCACAGACTTAGCCCTTTTCGCACTCAGTGACAAATTGTAATCATCAGTCCCTTTACTGTCTGTGTGTCCCCCAATATCAATTTTTAATGTTGGAATATCTTTCAATAATTTTATTAATCTTTCCAACTCAGGAGTAGACTCAGGCTTCAGAGTTTCTTTGTTATAGTCGAAGAAAATGTTTCTTAAGACGATTTTTGTTCCTACAGCAATACTTTTCAATTGAACATCTTTTACAACTTCAAGGTAACCATTGTTTTCAGGAATATCAAAATTTTCAGAGTGAAAAAGATAGTTTTCAGCTCTTACAGCGATTCCGTAATTTCTTCCGGCCGGAAGTGAGACAAGATATTTTCCGGATAATGAATTTGATTTAAACGTGGCAATAGTTTGATTTTTCATATTGTCCACTAGATCAATACTTGCTTCAACAGGATTCTTTGTTTTGTCATCAGTAATAACTCCTTTCAATATTGTAACTGAGTTTGCCTTAATCTCCAAAGGAGGTGCTGTAATCACGGCTTTAACAGGCTCCGCGATACTCGCTATTAAATTATCCTCAGTATTTAATATAAAAGGTTTTTCACTACCCAAAAAAGTTATTACATAAATATCTTTTGCACCAAGGCCACCCTGCTTTGCGGAAGCATAATAGCCTCTGCGTCCGGAGGAGCTAACATTGAAAAAAACATCATCATGAGGTGTATTGATCGGATAACCAAGATTAATGGGAGGTCCCCACTCCCCATCTTTAAGTTCAGATTTAAAAATATCAAGGCCACCCATAGTACTGTGTCCCTTGGATGAAAAGTACATTGTTTTACCATCAGGATGCAGAAAGACACCCTCTTCCATGTACTTTGTGTTAATCTTTGGACCTAAATTTATTGGGTTTGCCCATTCACCTTTTTCATTTTGAGAAACCATCCAAATATCTCTGTCTCCTATTGTTCCTTCTTTGTCACTGATATAATAAAGTTCCTTATCATCATATGACAAGGAAACCGTTGATTCATGCATTTTAGAATTGACACTTTTATTCATACGTGTGGGTTTGGACCACGTACTACCTGTTAATCTGCTTTCATAAATATCACCACCGTCCTTAGGTTGAAATCTGTAAGTGTACAGAATTGTACCATCATGAGAAAGACCTGCAGTTGCATCGTGTTCATCAGTATTAATTGGCTGACCCAGATTAGAAGCCTGTTGCCATTTACCGTCCTTCCTGAATGCCATGTAAGTATCTTCAAAATAATTTCCTGTTTCCTCCTCAACTTTACCACCAACCCCGGTATTTCTTCTGCTTGTAAAAATCATCATTCCCTCGTCAGCTGTAATAAGTGCCCCAAAATCATCGTAAGTGGAGTTTACATTTCCTCCAATATTATCAATAAAAACTCTCTGTGGGTCTGCTACATATTTTTTTCCGTTATTACACTCGGCTATTTTTTTATTACAGTCTTCAATCCAATAAGAATGTTTCTTTGAATCTTTCTGAAGATCAACCAGAATTTCATTATATTCTTTAATTGCAAGATCCCATTTTAGATTCAACTGATAAGCCCATGCCATGTAATACTTCTCATCGAGAACGGCACTAGGATTAAGTTCATAGGCCTTTTCGAAATATTTGATATAATAATCGTGCTGAGTATCCGTTGCGAAATAACAAAAAGCAATCATGTAATTAAGCAAGGCATGATTAGGATTGAACTCATGAGCCTTTAATAGCATCGGCAGAGCTTCTTTAAATTGAATATTTCCCACCCCACCCAATTCCGATCTTGAGTTAGGATAATGTTTACTGTGATCGATAATTTCCATTATCATTTGATCGTGGTAGCTTTTACCTTCCTCAAATATTTTTTTTCCATCAGTAAAAAAACCCTTTGCTTCCTTAAAAGCTTCCTTTTTAGTCGGGAAATTATCTTTCTCCCACTCCACGTGCTGAGCTATAATTAAATTAACTAATAATAGGGCTAGAAATACAAATATTTTTTTCATATGCGTATTATTTATTTTTTATCAATCTTCACAAACATCATTATATCGTGACGCTACAGTGATACCAAATTCAACTGCCTTTTTAAAATCTTCACAAGCACCTTTAAAATCTTTCATCATTTCTCTACAAATTCCTCTGTTAAGATAAGCCTCACCATAACTCTGGTTTAGTGCAATTGCTTTTGTGCAGTCGTTAATTCCTTTTTGGTATTCTCCTTTTTTATAAAAACAAGAAGATCTGTTGTTGTAGGTGAATGCATAATCATTTTTTAATTCTAAAACTTTATTAAAATCATTTATTGCACCATCATAATCACCATCATCATACTTTGCGACACCTCTGTTATTCAATGCAATGAAATAATCTTTTTTCAATTGTACAGCTAAATCATATTCTTTTATTGCCTTTTTGTATTCCTTGTTTTTTCTGTAAGCACTTCCGAGATTATTATGAAAAAATGCAGACTGAGTGTTAAGGTCTGTTGCTTTTTCATAATCCAAAATTGCCTCATTGGTTTTATTGAGCTCTAACTTGCATCCGGCTCTGTCATTATATGCGTATGGATTCTCTGCTTTTACTTCAATTGATTTTGTGTAATCTTTTATTGCATCTTCGTATTTTTTATCAAGAAAATTAATTACACCTCTTTCATACCACGCCTCGTAGTTAGATGGATTTATTTCTACTGCCTTAGAAAAATCAGTAAAAGATTTTTCTTTCTCTTTCATTGTCACAAACAGCTTTCCTCTATTAAGATATGAATAATCAGCATTCGGATTAAGGCGAATTGATTCAGAAAAATCAGACTCAGCTTCCTTCATTTTTCCTAATTCTACAAAGCATAGCCCTCGATTGTAATAGGCATTTTCCATTTCAGGCTTCAACCTGATCACTTTTGTAAAGCTATCACTAGCAGGAAAATATTTCTTTTCTTTCAGCAAATCAAGTCCAAGATTGTAACAACGCTCAGCCGCCTGCTTGTCCTCAATCGCAATTTTAACGGTATCAGATTGAGCAAAACATTTAACTGTAGGGAAAACTAATAAAAGCAATAAATATTTGTACATAATTAATATATTTTTCTAGCGTTAATCGATACTAAATTAAGCAAATTAATCAATAAAAAAATCAGATAACTCCTAAGAAACCTGCATTTCATAAAACCTCTTGTAAAATCCATCAATATGTAATAATTCATTGTGGGTTCCACGCTCAACAATCACACCATTGTTCAACACAATTATTTCGTCAGCATTAATTATAGTTGACAATCTGTGTGCAATTACTATAGTTGTTTTATTAGTCATCAGTTTTGCAAGTGCATCCTGCACTAGTCTTTCACTTTCAGAATCAAGGGCAGAGGTTGCCTCATCTAAAATTAAAATTGGTGGATTTTTCAAAACAGCTCTCGCAATGCTTAATCGCTGTCGCTGACCACCGCTTAATTTCATACCTCGGTCACCTATATTTGTATTATATCCATCCGGCATTTGTGAAATGAAGTCGTGAGCATTAGCAATTTTAGCAGATTCAATAATTTTCTCAATTGAAACATCTTTTTTACCAAAAGCAATATTGTTTGCAATGGTATCATTAAAAAGAATTGGCTCCTGCGAAACAATCCCTAATAAATTTCTTAAAGAAGAGAGAGAAACCTTTTGCACATCATAACCGTCTATATACAAGTTGCCCTCACTAGAATCATAAAATCTAGGAATCATATCTGCCAATGTTGTCTTACCTGAGCCACTCTGTCCAACCAAAGCAAGAGTTTTTCCTTTTTCAATTTTGAGGTTAATATTTTTCAATACGTAACCTTCGTCACCTTTGGTATAAGCGAATGATAGATTTTTAAATTCAATTGCATGATTGAACCCTTGCAATTGGTGAGGATTATTTACCTCATTAACTATATTATCTGCTTCGAGTATTTTATCTATTCTCTCTGCTGAAGCAAGACCTTTCTGTACGTTATAATACGAGGTAGTAAGTTGTTTAACAGGAGGCACTAATTGAGAAAATATGACGACGTAAGTAATGAAAATACTCCCATCCATGTTACCTTCTCCTGTTAGCACCATCGACCCTCCAAGAAATAGAATAAGCATCATTATCGAAGCCACCAAAACCTCTGATAATGGAGAAGCCAGATCATTTTTTCTGTAAACTCTGTTACTTAGGTTATAAAAATTTTCATTGGTCTCCTTGAATTTATTATTTACAAATTTTTCGGCAGAAAACGATTTTATTACTTTGAGTCCGCCTACGGTTTCTTCCATTATGGAAAACAAGGTTCCCAAAACAGTTTTACTTTTTACAGAACTTCTCTTTAAACTTTTACCTATTAGCGCTACCATTAAACCCGCCAATGGCAAGAGAAGAAAGGCGTAGAGAGTTAGAACCGGACTAAGGTTAATCAAAAAAATAAGATAAAAAACAATTGTTAAGGGTTCCCTGAAAATCATTTCAAGACTTTGCATCACACTCCATTCAATCTCCATTACGTCAGTAGTAACGCGACTCATAATATCTCCTTTTCTTTCTTCACTGAAATACCCCAAATGCAATCCAGTGATTTTTGACATCATGTTATTCCTCAAATCTCTTACAACGCCATTCCGTATTGGCGCTACAAAATACATGGCCAGGTAGCGGAATAAATTTTTACAAAAAATCATAACCCCAAAAACGACACAGATCAGTATCAAGGCATTTAACTTACCGTCGGTTTTTATCAATAATGCGAGCTGATAATTGAATTGTTCAATAATTCCATCGGCACTAAAATGCAATTTCGGTTGACCATTTTCAAGCAAAGAATTAAACTTCGACTGATCCGGACTAAATAGAAAATTCAGGAACGGTGCAACCAGAGTTAGAGAAAATAAACCAAAAACCACACTCAAGATATTGGATAGAATATTTAAAGCTGCATTTAGCCAATACCCTTTAACGTACCTGAGAATACCGAAAAACCTTTTCATCCTTTGAACGGCAAAGATAGTCAATACATTTAAACATCATTTTAATGAACAAGTATGATATTAAACTTGATTTTATGCATATTTGCATATGAAAAAATTTAAATTAATTTTCCTTTTCACGCTACCATTCATAGATTTATTTTGTCAGTCTGACACTTTTGCAATACGTTTTTCGAAATTAATTAAATCCGAGAATCTTAGAAAGAATCTTTCTGTAATTGCATCTGATGAATACGAAGGCAGGGAGACAGGTATGAAGGGACAAAAAATGGCTGCTGAATACATTTCTAAACAATTTAAAAGTTTTGGAATTCCTCCATTGAAATCAGGCTATTATCAACCTTTTAATGTAGTATCACACAAACCTCAGCAGGTCGGAATATCGGTTAATGGTAAAAAATTCCTTTCAACCATTGATTATTATTCCCCATCTTCATTCGTAAAAGACAGCAGTTTTAGTATTAAAGAAATCACATTTGCAGGATACGGCATTAATTCCAATCAGTATAATGACTATAGTTTTCAGGAAAAAGCAAATGTGGTAATGATTTCAGATGGAGAACCTATCAGCGAAAAAGGAATCTCTTTTATTTCAAACTCAACAGAACTATCCGATTGGTCCAAAATTAGAAGGAAAAAAATTTCGGAGGCAAGAAAATCAGGAGTGAAAATATTGATAATAGTTGAAAAAGATATACAAAAAAGTCTTGAGGAAAATGCCCACAGAATTTATTATTCCCGTATGACATTAGAGGAAGAATTCAATAAAGATTCTAATCCAGCAGATATAATGTTAATACATATTAGCTCTGGAATGGCCAATCAGATTTTAAAATCCGGAAATAAGAATTTTCAGCAACTTATAAATGAAATAAATAAAACGGGTATACCACTATCAACAAAAATTAAAACAGATATCAGTTTAAATGTGAAGCAAACCCATGAGGTTCTTCCTACTGAAAATGTATTGGGCTTTATTGAGGGTAGTGATCTAAAATCTGAAGTTCTTGTTGTTACAGCACACTATGACCATATTGGAAAAGAAGATGGAAAAGTATATAACGGTGCGGACGATGATGGAAGTGGAACTGTTGGAGTAATTGAAATAGCCAACGCTTTTATGCAGGCAAAAAAACAAGGAAAAGGACCGAGAAGAAGTATACTTTTCATGACAGTTGCCGGAGAAGAAAAAGGTCTCCTTGGCAGTGAATATTACACGAGGCATCCAATTTTCGAATTAAAAAACACAATAGCAAACCTAAATATTGACATGATTGGAAGAATAGACAAGGAGCACGAAGGAAACCCTAACTACATCTATATTATTGGTTCGAATATGTTGAGCAAAGAATTGCATCAGATCAACGAAGAATGCAATACAAAATATGTTAACCTGAAACTTGATTACACTTACAACAAAGAAGACGACCCCAACAGATATTATTACAGAAGCGACCATTACAACTTTGCAAAAAATAATATTCCTGTTATTTTTTACTTCAACGGAGTGCACGAAGATTATCATCAGGAAACGGATGAAGTTGAAAAAATTAACTTTAATAAAATGGAAAAAATTACCCGTCTTATATTTTTTACAGCTTGGGAACTAGCAAATAGGAACGATAGAATAAAAGTTGACTCTGATAAAATCAAAGAAAAGAAATGAATTCTGTACGCTCATCATTCGCCTCAAGCAATACCTTTTTTTTAACAATAATTTTTTGCTTTACATTGTTCATTTTTCAATCTTGCGAAGAAGGGCCTGAAGCAACTCCACCTCCAAACATTTTACCAAAAGAAAAAATGACAGATGTAATAGTCGGACTAAATCTTGCAGATGCAATAATCACCTCAAGGCAAGAAAAAAAAGATATTACCAAAATAAATGTTTTTAAAGATTGTAATGTGAGTAGCGAACAATATTAAAATAGTTTAAGTTTTTACAGTTCACAACCGGAATTACTTAAGGAAATATATCGTGATGCAATCGACAGCATCAATAGAATGAAAAAATAATTGAAGTTTGTTAACTATTGGTTTGTATTTCTTTCATCTACATTAAGCTCAATTAGTTAATTTCGCAAAGAATTAATCAATAAAGTAAATGAAATCTAAAGGACCCATTTCTCAATTCATAGAACATCATTATCGTCACTTCAACGCCGCTGCTTTAAAGGATGCGGCAATAGGTTACGAAACTCATCTAACCGAAGGTGGAAAAATGTTGGTTAGTCTTGCAGGTGCCATGAGTACCGCAGAGCTTGGAGTTTCATTGGCAGAAATGATTCGTCAGGATAAAGTTGCCATTATTTCGTGTACAGGCGCTAACCTTGAAGAGGATTTGATGAACTTAGTTGCACATTCGCATTACAAAAGAATTCCTAACTACCGTGACCTTACACCAAAGGAGGAATGGGATCTATTGGAGAATGGAATGAACCGCGTAACAGATACTTGTATCCCTGAAGAAGAAGCATTTAGAAGGCTTCAAAAGCACATTCATCAATTATGGAAGGAGGCTGATGATAAAGGCGAAAGATATTTCCCGCATGAATTCATGTATAAAATGATATTGAGTGGAGTTCTAAAGCAATACTATGAAATTGACCCGAAAAATTCCTGGATGATTGCCGCCGCCGAAAAGAATTTACCAATAATTGTTCCAGGATGGGAAGATTCAACAATGGGGAACATATTTGCAAGCTACGTAATCAAGAATGAGATTAAGGCAACAACCATGAAATCCGGAATAGAGTACATGGTATGGCTTTCTGACTGGTATAGAAAAAATTCATCCGGAAAGGGTGTAGGATTTTTTCAGATTGGCGGCGGAATTGCGGGAGATTTTCCGATATGTGTGGTGCCAATGATGTATCAGGATTTAGAATGGAAAGATGTTCCTTTCTGGTCTTACTTCTGCCAGATTTCAGACTCCACTACAAGTTACGGTTCTTACAGTGGTGCTGTACCTAATGAAAAAATAACTTGGGGAAAACTAGATATTGACACTCCTAAATTTATAGTTGAAAGTGACGCAACCATAGTTACACCGCTCATTTTTGCGTGGATATTAGGATGGTAATGAAAAAATAAATGAGAAACCTATTAAATTATTTTGCTCAAGGTATTTTTGTTATAGTGCCGATTGGGGTAACAGCACTCATTCTTTACAGGATTTTTACTTTTATTTCAACACATCTCATAGAGCTCGGTCTCGCAATTGATCCTAAATTCAGTCCTTTCCTAATTTTATTATTTATTATCGTATGTGTTTTAATTATTGGGTGGCTTGCCTCAAACCTTTTCTTTAAATCTTTTTTCGGTTTGATTGAAAAAATGATGGAAAATCTTCCTATGATAAAACATATTTATTCTCCGGTAAAGGATTTAATGGGTGCATTTGTAGGTAACAAAAAGAAATTTGATAAGCCGGTTTTGGTTACAACCAATCCCACTGCCGGAATAGAGGAAATTGGTTTTATAACTAACGAACAAATGACAGAGTTTGGTCTAAATGAAAAGGTAGCTGTTTACATGCCGCACTCTTATGCATTTTCAGGCAGGCTATTCATTGTACCAAGCTCTAATGTTAGACTCTTAAAAAACCTCAACAGTAGTGATGCAATGAAATTCATTATAAGCGGAGGAGTGACTGAAGTTGAAATTAATAAATCAAATCACATATAACAATTAATATGAAAAAAGCCCTGACAATTTTTCTTACAGCAATCATTTATAGTATGAATGCTCAGAGCTACCAAATCCTTGTTACAGAAAGCAGGGAATCTATTGGTGCAGGCAGTAACAATGCCTTTACAGTTTTAGTTTATGAGGCAGACTATGAGGACGTAGAGAAGGAATGGAAAAAACAAATCAAAGAATTTAAATCGGAGAAAACGGAATTAAGTAAACATACATTTTTCGCTGACAATGTTGTAATACCTCAAATGGGAACAGGAACTATGGACATGTATACAAACTTTGCGTACAACAAGGACAATAGATTAACAAAAATGGTAATTGCCTGTGATTTAGGTGTGGGATATTTAAACAGCACAGACCACAGAGAAAAATATGAAATCATGAAAAAAATAATCTATGACTTTGCCGTGCGAGTAACAAAAGAGGCAATAACTGAACAACTTAAAACAGTTAATAAGGCGCTAGATAGATTAAACGATAAGCAAAAAGAATTGGAAGGAGATAAAAAAAACATGGATGATAGAATTGCAAATGACAAAGAAAAAATAAAAAAAGCAGAAGAAGACATACGTAAAAATGAAGAATCAATATCAAAAAATCTTAAAGAACAAGAAGAACAAAAAAAGCTAATTGAAAATCAAAAAAAAGTAGTTGAAGAGATCAAGAGAAAATTTGATACTGTGAGATAAAATTAATTATAAATCGAATTTTTTTATGCCCTATTTTCAGTTATCAATATTCAACCAAAAAATTATATCAGCATGATTTTTTTATCAGCTAAAGAAAATATTTCATTTTATAAGATTATTTTTATATTTTTTATATCATCATTATTATTTCACTTTTCATGTAAAACCTCACCTTCTTTTTCTGACGAAGCCGCAAAGAGAGAAAGTAACCTCAGACAAATTAATACAGACAAGTTCAATAAATCTTCGCAAAACTCGATAAACAATTCAAAAGCTAGTAACTCAGGACTTAGACCTAAATAACAAATAAATAAATAAACACCATGAAAAAACCCTACCTAAAAATCTCAACCTTGATTTTTTCAGTATTTTTTAGTTTGTGCCAAAATGCCCAAACAATTAATGAAAGTTTCGACAATTTTGCAACGACGATCTCAAACGGTTGGATTGTAAAAAACAACACTACTCACCCAGGTTCCGCGACTTGGACTCAAGGAACTAATTTTACTCCATATGGAGGTGCCGGGTATGCGAGATGTAATTATCAAAGTATCACGGGTTCCGGAACTATTAGCAATTGGCTGATATCCCCTGTTAGAACATTTAATAATGGGGATGTAGTTTTGTTTTACACACGAACAGTAGATCAGCCTAGTTTCGCAGATAACTTACAGCTAAGATTAAGCACAAATGATACAAGTACAAATGTTGGCTCAGACAGTGTAAGTGTCGGAGACTTCACTACATTATTACTTGAGGTTAATCCAAGCCTAATTGCTGCATCTTATCCAAATTCTTGGACACTTTATGTGGCTACAGTTTCAGGACTTACAGGGCCAACAAATGGTCGTGTTGCTTTAAGATATTATGTTGAGGACGGTGGTCCGCAAGGCACAAACTCCGAGTACATTGGAGTTGATGAATTTTTCGCTGGTGCGGCTCCACAAACCGATGTTACGGTCTCTAATCCTTTCGCAGAATATACGCTCATTCCACAAAGTCAGCTAACACCTTTGACTCTATCAGCAAAACTTTCTAATGGTGCTACCCCAATTACAGATGGAAGTATCACCGCGCAAATTTATCAGTCACCAAATTTTAATACTCCTATACACTCCGTAACTTCTAACCCAACTCCATTGGCTCCCGGTGCAAATGCTAATATAAATCTTGGCTCATTTAATTTACCAAGTCAGGGTTTTTATGCTGTGCTTTACACTTCAAGCTGTACGGGAAATATTGCTGCAGCTAATGACTCTATTTTGTATTATGTCACAGTTACAGACAGAGATTACTCAAGAGACAACGGTAATGCAGTAACTGCAGACGGAATAGGAGCAGGTCCAACAGGATATATTGGTTCAAAATATGATATAAATACAGCAACAGAGCTAGATTCTGTTTTCTTTGCATTTTATCCTGATTTATCAAGTGTTGGTGACTCGACACGTATCGCTGTATTTAACGTTTCTGCTTCCGGTGTACCAACAAACATTATAGGGCAGTCTGATGCATACGTTATTACAACTGCTGACACAGGAACAATAAATGTAAGAGTTTTAAAAATAAATGCTACGGGTGGAGGACAACTCACACTTAATCCCGGAAAATATTTAATTGCAAGTGTTGAATACAATACAATTTTTGGTCAAATTTTCTGTGATGGTATTTTTAATGACAGTACCTTCTATGCAAGCTGGCCCGGCCAAAACTGGCTTACACTTGAGTCATTGTCATTTAACTTGACCCCTGTTATCAGGCCAATTCTTAAAAATATAACTACTTCCGTTTCGAGTATGACTCCAGAATTCAACTTTTCTGTATTTCCGAATCCTGCCGCAAATTCAATAAACATAAGCGGAGATAAAGATTTAATAGGAAACATCTATAAAGTATACAATCAGCAAGGTAAAATTGTAGCAATTGGAAATGTTAACCAGAACAAACAAACCATTGATATAAGTAATCTGTCAAACGGGATGTACTTCCTTGAAATAGGTAATTCAGTACGCAAACCTTTTACTGTACAAAACAATTAATTCTTAGAATAATTTATTCAATTGCCCGGGAGTAAACATCAAATGATGAATGCTCTCGGGTTTTTTGTTGATGAGAATTAGTTTTAAGCATTAATTAAATAAGTAAATTTCAATTCAATAAATACAATGAAAACCAATTATTATCAATCCTTGAAAAATCATCATTCCATCTAAAATTCCGTAATGGTAAAATTTCATACTTTGAATCCTATTGAAGGTTAAAGCAAGAAATGTCAAGATAAAAGTAAAGATCATAGGCAACAACATTTCAATTTTATTCATTTTCATGAAATGTATTGAGCAAATAAAAACAAACAGAAATAAGGATAGCTTAGAAAGATATAAAGACTTTTTATCACCAATTAATAAGGGTATTGTCTTCAATCCTGCAATTCTATCAACATTTACGTCTCTTATATCGAAAGGAAGAGTTATTGCAAAAACAAAAATAAACCTTTCGATAAAAACAAAAATAACCTCATTAAATACAACTTTGTCCTTTATTTGAAGTGCGGCCGGAACAACAGTAATCACTGACCAGATCAATGAAATCAGAAAAATTTTCAGATAAGGTAAGTTACGCAAACCAATCTGTTTCGCGTTTTTTTTGTTAATAGGAAAAGAATACAAAAGTGTGACAATTCCACTGGAAAATATCACAATAATTACACTTGCTTTCGTATAATAGATTACAGGAGTAATGATGACTATTGTAATTAATAAAATTGAAATAAATACAATTAACTTTTCCTTACCAGATAATATCTTAGCTGTTTTAATATCATTTTCAGCATATAAAAATTTAAAAATCTTATTTAAGTTATATTCTATCAACACACCTAAAAAAACCAATATCATCCAGGCGTGAAACTGCGGCCGAGCTCCGAGTAGAATTTGCGTTTCTAACAATAAAAAAATAGATGATATTGCAAGATAAAGATTCGTCTTAATTAAAAAATTAAAAACTTTCACCCTTTACAGATCAAATTAAATTTCTAAAACAATGAAGATATTAATATAATTTCATGATTTAACCCTGCCATGGAAGAAAAAGTTTTAAAATAAAATAGAAATAAAAAAATTAACTTAATAAAATAGCTTAAATAAATTTTCTGCCTTAGGATAATTAAATGCTCAAATTACCTAATTAGTGTGACATTCCCTGAAAGTGCTTTTGTTTTGTTCCCTATTATAGCTTTTACATGGTATGCGTAAACTCCTACAGGGGCATCTGAGCCATTGAATCTTCCATCCCAGCCTTTTGTTTTATCATTGGTAGAAAAAATCTTTTGTCCCCAGCGATTAAAAATTTCAAATTCAAATTGAGAAACCTCGCTTGTTCCATAAGTATAGAATAAATCATTTAATCCATCTCCATTAGGAGTAAAGGCAGTTGGTAACGCTATTTCTCCCTCTATCTCGAAGGGAGCAAGAGGACAGGCCTGAGAAACTTTTGCAAGAAAAATATCTTTTGATCCGGAGGCTGTAACACTATTTTGATCAAATGCCCCTGTGTTTTCGTAGTAGCCACAAGAATAGAGGTTGCAATTTTCATCAACAGCCAATGCATTACCCCTATCTTCATCTGAGGTACCACCAGCCTGAAGAACCCATTTCCATACGCCTGCCGTATCTATGGAAGACGTAAACACTTGAATACCATTTGTACTTATTATCGGTAAGTTAGCCCCAAATTTAGCAGTATCCTGAAACTGACCTGTTACAAAAATATTACCTGATGAATTTGAAACGATTCTATTCCCCCTCTCAGAACCACTATTCGATCCCGCTTTCTTTTCCCAAACCCAACTACCATTACGTTTCATTTTAGCAACAAAAATATCTCGTCCATTCGGACCACCATTGTTATTTAAGGAATCTCCATCAAATGAAATTCTATCCCTGAATTCTCCTGTAATGTAAATATCACCGTACTTGTCAACTGTTATTGCATTGGCTCTATCATCTGACAAACCACCTGCTGTCTTTAACCATTTTTGATTTCCTGCACTGTCAAACTTTGTTACAAAAATATCTATACCGCCGGCACTAACTCCCGTAAAACTTCCAAAGTTAGCGGCACTACCCCAAAAGCCACCTGCAATATAAACGTTGGCCGAATCATCAATTGCTATTCGGTTATCTCTTTCCCCGTCTGTAGCTTTAAATGTTTTAACCCATTTAAACGTTCCGTTTGGCGTTAGCTTGGCAACAAAGCCAAGTGAATCCTCTCCTATTGGCACCGGAATTGATAAACTGCCAAAAGTACAACTTGCAGGTTGACCAACATTGTACTCATTAGACATTAACCCCGTCAAATAAATGTTACCGAGCTTATCTGTCACAACATCAAATCCATGGTCATCGGATGATCCTCCTGCACCAATCAACCATTGACAATTTCCATTCAAATCAAATTTACCAATGAAAATTTCATCAGAGGATCCGGGATAGTTTACGTTTATACAACTTCCAAAATCTGTTTGATTCCAACAAGTACCGGTAACAATTACAAAATCATTTACCTTATCGACGCACATTCCTAAAACTCTTTCATCCCAACCACCCTGTGCAATCTTAACCCATTGCCATGTGCCATTTTTGGAAGCTTTAGCTAAAAAACCCTCCTTACCAAAACCAGTTGCACTCGTTGGTAAAGATCCAAAATTTGCACCACCAACACTTGTTGTGTTATAATATCCGCAAACGTATAGATCACCATTATTATCGGTGTCCATATCTATTCCTTTATCAGATTTGATTCCTCCTGCGGATATAGCCCAATCCCAGGATTGAGACTTTACAAACAAGATTGAAAACAAAAAAGTTAAAGAAAAAAATAAATTCCTTATTGATTCGTACCTCATACTATTTGACCAAGTTAAGAATTGAATTGTAAATAATAAAATTATAATCAAAATTCTGTAAAACAGATTACTGATTTTTAATTCCAAAATATACAGATCCGCTACATGAATCTATTTTGGAGCCCGTTACCGAGTTTAAGACGTTTGTTTCGTTTCGTAATCTTAATGCTCCAAGCAGTGAAAAAATTACAGCTTCCTTAAAGTCGATTATTTGTTTTTCAGGTAAAATTATTTCTTCCTTTGTTAGAGATTTTATTCTTTCAATTAAAAACTGATTATGCGCTCCACCGCCTGTAACCAAAACCCTTTTCAGCTTATTAGATAAAATAACTTCTGCAATTTTATTTGCAATATGTTCTGTAACGGTCCTTAGTTTATCATTCACAGAAGCGTTGGCTACTTCAATCTTTCTTAATATATTTTCGCTAACCCACTCTTTTCCTAATGATTTTTTCTCTTTGATTTGAAAATATGGGTTCATATTTAAATTTTGTAATAAAACCGCCTGAATGTTTCCACTCTTTGCGATTAATCCACCTTCATCCATTTTTTTTTCTATTTTCTCGCACAAATAATTCAAAACCATGTTAGCTCCGCATATATCAAACGCAATTCTCTGTCCGTTTCTTTTAAATGAAATATTGGCAATTCCACCAATATTAAGGCAGGCATCATAATCAGCAAAAAGTATTTCGTCTCCAATAGGAACCAAGGGCGCGCCTTGCCCTCCTAATGCTACATCTAAACTTCTGAAATCACAAATGGTTGTAATCCCGGTTTCAGCAGATAGGGTTGCTCCACAACCTATTTGAGTAGTAAAACCATTTTCAGGCTGATGAAAAACGGTGTGACCATGAGAAGCAATGAAATCCGGATTTATTCTAAATTCCTTTAGAAAATCATTCACTTTTTCACCACAATATTTTCCGAAGTCATGATGTAGTCGCATCAATTCAAGCCCACTTAAAATCATTGAATCAGCAAGTCTTTTACCTAACAAATCGTTATATTGAAATGTTTTTGAATTAATAATTTTAAAAAGTACTTTTTCTTTTTCAAAAGTGAATTCAGTTGCAGATATATCAAGAC
>JBKCIQ010000191.1:0-4053 GCA_046302135.1 Bacteroidota bacterium
AACGAAGGTTATCAGGAAAGCTTGAATTTTATAATTAAAACTTTCAGGTGCCAAAAAGAAAAAAATAAGTATGAAGAAAGCACTAATTTTTACGAGATTCCTGATGTAAAATAAAAAGGTAATGAATTGAAATCTTACGAAATTATTAATTGAATTTTTGAATTTTACAGATTTATTTTTTGCTTCTATGATACTGGTAACAATGTAAAAAATACCTGAAATTAAAGAGATAGTTATTATCAATTTCTTGTTTATATCAAGTTTATTATCAAAGAATGGAATAGCCCCGGCAATTAAAAGAAAAATAATTTTTAGAGCAGATAGTAAAATAATTTTATTTTTCATTGAAGGCAAATAAAAAAATGAAGACAATCGGTAGTAAAAGCATGCACAACCAAATCAATAGAGAAATCAATTTCAATTTTTTACTCATATTATCTCTTGGTAAATCTAAAAGGATAGCCTTTATATGTTGCATTACAAGTTTTTCATATAAGCTTTCAGTAAATTCATTTATTTCCTCCTCCTCTATCGGAATCTGTTTGAGTGAAATCAATTCTTTTCTCGTTAACCAATATTGTTTGTTATTCAATTCATAAAATCCAAGTGTACAATCAATACCTCTATGTTCCAGCTCACTTCTAAGTTGTTTTGATTTAAATTGAACCCTTAATTTATAAATTAGGTATAAAGGAATTACCACAAGGAGATAATTTTTAAAAATATAAATAAAAATAAATGAAACAATACTTGTTAATGCAGTAAAAACTATTTGAATCATAAAAGTATATTTATTGAATGTAACATGGCTGTAATGTGCACCATCTAGTGCATCAAGTGGCAGCAAATTGATTAGGTTAAAACTTAAAAAAATCCATGCTAATCCTGCTATCTCTTTATTTTCGTTGTTAATACCAAAATATAATAATACTATTCCTATTAAAATTCCGGGAAGTGGTCCCATCATCAACATAAATATGTGCTGGGACAAATTGATTTTTTTTGACTGATTGTTTAAAAAATGTGTCATAAATGGAATTAAAAACATTTTTTTGTCTTTATATCCAAATCTTTTCATCATTAAAAGATGCCCGGATTCATGAACGAAGAGCACCATCAATACTGCAGATAACAATTTAATATTGCCACCAAAAGCAAAGAGATAGATCAATATGACGAAAACGAAATTTAAACTGACATTAATTATTTTGCCTTGCTTTTCTTCATTGGTAGGTTTCGGTGGATAAAGATTCAGATCTTCTGTATTTCGGAAATTTGAGAAATCCATTTATTTTATTTTTTCAATTGCTACTTTTATCTCTTTTGCGACAATTTCAGATTCCTTTTCGTTCAACTGTATTCCAAAACGTAAGACTTTTGAATGATATGAAAATTCGACACTTTCTCCGCTCAAAGTCCAGAATGATCTACTCATATTCTGAAAAAAATCTTGTTCAATGTAATTTATTACTTTAATCGATGTAATAAAATTAACATCAAACTTTTTCACCTTTCCTCTTCCTCCGAACTCTTTTTTATAAAATAAATTTCCTTCCTTAATCCAGATTTTTTCAAATCCGTACTTTCTGAAAAAATAAGCCCTACCGATCTTAAACTCATAATATCCCCAGAAAGCAATTACCACCAGAAGTATCATTCTTTGGTTTTGATTTCTCTCAAGCTTTTCACGTATTTGAAGAATTCCTTTTTCTTTGAGTACAGGATCTTTTATTTCTTTTTGAATCTTTTCATATTCGATTTTTGCATATTCAGGCCCCCGAGAATAGTTTATGTAATAGGAAATAAAAATAAGCCCACATACACTCCATAAAATCAGCCAAACAAATAAAAGAAGTAACTTAATTTTGTTTTTCATTGGGAAAATAACCAGACTAAAGACTCCATCATCTTTTAAAATGCTCAAGCGTTCGGAGTTTTTAATTTTGCCTTTCATATTTTTAGTAAAGTCCGTTTCTTTTTCTTACAAACCATTCAGCACTTAATAAAACAAGAATTATTATAAATAACCATTTTAAATCTATAATATCAGTAAGTTTTTTTTGCTCGAATGAAATTGTTTTGAATTGATCGTTCTCCATTAATTCCTTTATTATTTTACTGAACTGTTCTTTGTAAAACATTTTGCCTCCTGTTTGTTTTGATAAATTGTAGAGCATTTGGTGGTTGGCAACCTGGTTGATTTTTTCAGCTATTAATTCGTTAACTGTAAAAGTTCCTTTTTTAGTGTACAACACAGCGTCAACTTTAGTTCTTACTTCATAACTGTAATCACCGGGGGGAAAAAAAATACCTCCTAATCTATATGTTTTTTGGTTTCTTGAAAAATTATAGTCATATTTTTTTCCTGATTTATCTATAATTGTGGCTGTAACATCAGGATCTGTTATTAGCTCATAGCTCTTGTTGTAAACCTCCGCATCGAATGAGATTTCATCATTTTCGTTGAATATTTTTTTTGTATAAACTCTAAAAAAGCTTTTATCTTCTTTTACAATAAGATATTGGACGCATTTATTTACTAGTTCGTTAAATAAATTAAAATTTTCATGATCTGCGAAATCTCTGAATTTCCATCGCCAGATTCCATCACCAAGAATTACACCTGTTTTATTAACAGCATTCGCAGAAAAATATAATAGAGGTGTTTCTGTTTCAACGCTTCCGATTTTTTGATAAAATAATGAATTAACATCAGGACTTAAATTATAATTTCCGAACGGAGATTTAAGAGGTGGAAAATTATTAATATAATTTTTCAGTTCAGGACTAATGTTAAATAGACTGAATGATGAATTAATTATCGGATCTGTTTCATTAAATTTATCCGTTGGTCCGTTAATTTTAAGTCCTGGAAATAAATCATTGGAATTTGAACTTATCAAAAGATATGGAACAGATTTGTTTTCTAATTCATTTTTAATTGAAGAAGTATTATTCCAAGATAACATATGGCATATTACCATACCATACGTTTTTACCGATCCGGAAAATTCATTAGCCATAAAAACTTCAACATCATAATTAGCGTTCGATTCTATAGCAGATTTTAAAGCGGCGATATCCGGATGCGGTGTTGCCGCCAATATGAGAATTTTCTCCCTGCTGTCAACTACTTCAACAATGAATGAAGATGCATTGTTGAATTTGTTCTTTTCTTCGGGTGAGGAAGTGACAACAACGTTATATTTTGAAATTCCTGGTTTATCTGCATTAAATAAAAAATTAAATGATTGAACCCATGAATTCGATGTTACATCAATTGGTCTTTGCTCAAGAATTTTTCCGTCTTTACTAACGGAAACTGCCCCCTTAAATCCTTTTAATTTTTTGGATTGAATTATGATTTCGGCAGGAAACTGGTTTCCAAGGTATGAAATTGGGTTGTTATTTATTTTTTTTATTGAAAGATCCAACATCTCAGTTGTATCACCAATTGCAATTGTAAATACAGGAAACTTGTTTTCTTTTTGGGAATAAACAGGATTTATCCCTTTATTATATATTCCATCAGAACAAATCAACATTGCACCTAAATTTCTATTACTGTAGTTGTTGTATGTTTCTTTGAAAAGTCCGGTAAAATCTGTTTCCTTACCATTGAATTTTTCGGGGTAACCCTGCAATACTTTATTTGAAAAATTATAAATTCTCACGTCAAACTTTTCTGAGACTTCCTCTGCTAATTGGTTCACATTATTCAATAGTTCATTTTTTATCCAAGATGAATCTTTGTTGAGTAACATGCTCTCAGAATTATCAATTGCAAAAAGTAATATTGGTTTTTCTTTTTCAATTTCGGTATGTTTAAGCATTGGTTCTAGCAGAAGTGCACAAATGATGAAAATCACTATTGCTCTCGAAGTAAACAGAAAAATATTAACTGTCTTTGTACGGTCCTTGTTCTTGTTGCTTTTAAAATAAAATAGAAAAGAAAGAAGTAGACTAATAAAAAGGCATAGCAATAAAAAATATGCAGGCCAAATAAATACCAGATCTGAAATAAAATAAAAATTCAAACTAATATTTTTTATT
>JBKCIQ010000192.1:0-8634 GCA_046302135.1 Bacteroidota bacterium
CAAAAATGGACCATGCAAAACAAATGTTTCTAAGGTTGTTTGACAGTTTGAGTAAAAAGCCAAATTATGAGTTCGCATTAAGAATGTATGGAAGTACAGTTCCTTGGCCGCCCGGTGATTGTAATGATTCAAAATTAATAGTGCCTTTTCAGAGGAATAATGTAACTCAAATAAAACAAAAAGTTAATGCGGCTAAACCTACAGGTGTTACTCCAATTGAAAAATCTCTCGTCAAAAGTGCCGCAGATTTCCCGGATCAATTAGCAGAAAATGTGATCATATTGATTACTGATGGGATCGAAGAGTGTGGAGGAGATCCATGCCTGGCAAAAGCTGAGTTAGAGAAAAAAGGTATCGTTATACACCCATATATCATTGGTATTGGCCTTACAGAACAACAGGCAAGAGCTTTTGATTGCGTTGGAACCTTTATAAATGGTGATAATCCCTCCGACTGGAATAAAATAAATGGTGTGTTGGAACAGCTTTCTATTAATAGAACAACCGCACAGATAAATCTGCTCGACCTGAGTTCAAAACCTTCTGAAACTAACGTGAATATGACATTTTTTGATCAAAAATCAGGTAATCTCCTGTTTAATTATATTCATTCTATGAATCAAAATAATCTTCCTGACACTATATTAACTTTAACAGAAAACAGAACCTATCGTTTAGTAGTTAATACTATTCCACCGGTTGAGAAAAAGAACATACAATTAAATGCGGGTAAGCATAATATAATTGCTGTCGACTGTCCGCAAGGACTAATTGGTGTAAACTGGGCTTTTCAAAAAAATAAAACAATAGAACAAGATCAAAATTTAAAAATTATTATTAGAAAATCTGGGGAATTTCAAACCTTACATGTTCAAAATATAAATACTAGGGAAAAGTTTATAACCGGTAATTATGATCTTGAGATCTTAACTCTACCGCGTATAATAATGAATCAGGTAAGGGTTAATCAAACTTTAGAAACAAAAATCGAAATTCCTCTTCCAGGTAAGGTAAATATATTTCTCAAAGAGCCCGGTGAAGGTAGCATACTTTTAAATGAGAATGGTAAATTAAGTCAGGTGATTAGCTTGCATAAAAATTTTACTCATCAAATCTATATGTTACAGCCAGGTAACTATAAAATTGTCTGGAGAGCGTCAACCGTAAATTCAACAATTTTCAGTATAGAAAAAAGTTTTAAAGTAGAATCTGAAAAAGAGATAAATGTTGATTTAATTTCTAAATAGTTTCCTATTTCTTTTACATATTGCTTCATAATTATTAAATTAGCACAAATAAATAAATATTATGTCAGTTCTTGTAAATAAAAATTCAAAAGTAATAGTTCAGGGATTCACAGGAGGTGAAGGAACTTTTCACGCCTCCCAGATGATTGAATATGGAACCAACGTTGTGGGAGGTGTAACTCCTGGAAAAGGTGGAACTACCCATCTTGAGCGTCCTGTATTTAATACAGTTTCTGATGCAGTTAATAAAACTGGAGCAGATGTATCTATAATTTTTGTACCTGCGGCATTTGCTGCAGATGCAGTAATGGAAGCTGCCGAAGCCGGAATTAAAGTGATTGTTTGTATTACCGAAGGAATTCCTGTGAAGGATATGATTCAGGTTAAAGAATTTTTAAAGGATAAAAACTGTAGATTGATTGGTCCAAATTGTCCAGGTGTTATTACCGCAGGTGAGGCCAAGGTTGGTATTATGCCCGGATTCGTTTTTAAGAAGGGAAATATAGGTATTGTGTCAAAGTCTGGAACACTTACTTACGAAGCGGCAGATCAGGTGGTGAAGGCAGGATTAGGAATAACAACTGCAATAGGAATTGGCGGTGACCCAATTATTGGTACAACAACGAAACAAGCTGTTGAATTATTGATGAATGACCCTGAGACAGAAGGTATAATTATGATTGGAGAAATTGGAGGTCAGCTGGAAGCAGAAGCGGCACATTGGATTAAAGCGAACGGCAACAAAAAACCTGTTGTTGGCTTTATTGCAGGTAAGACCGCTCCAAAAGGGAGAACAATGGGTCACGCAGGAGCAATTGTAGGAGGTAAAGATGATACAGCTGAAGCAAAAATGGCAATCTTAAGAGAATGTGGAGTTCATGTTGTAGATTCTCCTGCAGTAATTGGTAAAACAATGGCTTCTGTGTTGAAAGGACAGACAGTTGGTGTTTAATTACAATTTTTAAATTTAAGACAACCGGATGTACATCCGGTTTTTTTATTTTTTGTATTCCACAATTTTAAATCATAAAATTTAAATGAAAAAGGTTACTTTAAAAAAAGGAAAAGATACACCAGTAACCCGTAAACACCCTTGGGTTTTTTCGGGTGCAATATTAAAAAAAGATGAAGGTATCTTAGATGGAGATTTGGTTAGAGTTGAATCAAATAATGGTAAATTTTTAGGATTAGGGCATTATCAGGGCAGTTCTAGTTCGGTTAGAATTTTTTCATTTAATTATATGTCTGTTGATGAAAAATTTTGGCTTGACAGACTGACGAATGCATTTCTATACAGAAAGCAATTGGGGTTGCTTAATGAGAAAAACAACTGTTTTCGCTTAGTTTTCGGTGAGTCTGATTCTATGCCGGGTCTTATATTAGATTATTATGATGGAAATATAGTTTTTCAGGCTCATACACTTGGGATGCATAAACTTTCTAATGTACTTAAAGAGTCTATTTTAAAAGTTCCCGGTCTTAATGTGAAAACAATTTATGATAAAAGTAAAGATTCACTACCATCAAATCATACTCAAGATTTTAAAAATAATTTTTTATTCGGTAACAATGAAGCCGCATTGGTTTATGAAAGCGGTTATAAATTTCATGTTGATTGGGTTAAAGGGCAGAAGACCGGTTTTTTTCTTGATCAGAGGGATAATCGAAAGCTATTGGCTGAATATTCCGCAGGCAATAAGGTTTTAAATACTTTCTGTTATACGGGAGGTTTTTCGGTTTATGCCGGAAAGGCAAATGCCTTATTGATTCATTCTGTGGACTCATCCAAATCGGCAATAGCGCTCACTGAAAAAAACATTACTGAAAATAATATACTTTATCATCAAAGCTTTTGTGTAGACACTTTTGATTTTTTGAAGTCTAATGAGCTCGATTATGAGGTTATGATTTTAGATCCACCTGCATTCGCAAAACATATTGATGCTAAGCACAGAGCCGTTATTGGGTATAAAAATTTGAATGCTCTTGTACTAAAAAAAGCAAAAGTTGGAAGTGTTATTTTCACCTTTAGTTGTACTCAAGTGGTTGATAAGCTACTTTTTTTCAATACCATTTCAGCGGCAGCCATAGATGCCGGTAGGGAAATAAGAATACTTCATTATTTACATCAGCCACCCGATCATCCGATAAATCCGCTTCATCCCGAAAGTGAGTACCTAAAAGGATTAGTAATAATAGTAGTGGCATAGGAAAAATTAAGAATCTCTTATGCTCAATCTTAATTTCTGGTAATACTATTTAAATTTGTATTCTTAGATAGTTATTAAGTATGATTAAACTTTACACTGAAAAACGGAATTTACTTTATTTCTTTCTTTTGATTTCTTTCATGATTATTTCATGTGGCAAGTCGGTTGATGGAATTGGTATGTTTAAAGCAGAAAATTCTGATTTAAATCTAAATAGAAAGTCAATCAACGATATTGAAAAAAAATTCAGAAGTTATGCGCTTGTTGATATTCATGATATTGATACCAGTATAAAAGTCAGGCTCGCTTATTCAACAGAAAAAAATTTTACGGGTATTAATCTTTATGGTGATTTTAATAAATGCTTTTTGCCTGAAATTGTAGCCAAGAAATTAACCACTGCACAAGATTGTTTGAAAGCCAAAAGACCCGATTTATCTTTGCTAATTTTAGATGCAACTAGGCCTAGAAGTGTTCAGCAATTGATGTGGGATACTTGTAAAATTCCAACCTATATTAAGGCAAAATATCTTGCAAGACCAAGTTATACTTCTATGCATAACTATGGTGGGGCAATTGATTTAACTTTAGTAAATAATGAAGGGTTAGAATTAGACATGGGGACCCCCTTTGATTTTTTTGGAAACCTTTCAGAACCGAGAATGGAAAGCTTTTATTTGTCGCAGGGAAAACTAACAAATCAACAGATAGATAATAGAAAAATTTTAAGGAATGTGATGATTTCTGCAGGGTTTATTCCTATTCCAAACGAATGGTGGCATTTTGACGCAGGGAGTAGAACATGGGTAAAAGAAAACCTGAAACTAATTGAGTAAAATTATGATTTCATATTTTGAAATTGCAGGGGTATGCCGTAATCACCATTACGGCATAAAGTCATAATTTTTTGAAGATCATCTATTTTCTTCGACTGAACTCTGATTACATCATCCATTCTTTGAGCAGTAACTTTTATCTTACTATCCTTAATGTCTTTTAAAATTTTTTTAGAAGCGTCAGAATCAATACCTTCTTTTATCTTAATATCCTTTCTTACTTTGTTCCCGCTAGCATAGTGTTGTTTACCCTCGTCAAGTACCTTAGGGTCTAATTGTTGTTTAATCATTCGCATTCTTAAAACGTCTATAATAGATTTTAACCGCATATCATCTTCAGTTAATATATTTATGACTTTATCTTTTTTGTTGAGTTCAATTTCAGATTCGCTTCCGCGGAAGTCAAAACGATTGAGAATTTCTTTTTTCGTAACGTTTATTGCGTTATCCATTAACTGCAAATCGATTTTATTTACAATATCAAATGACGGCATAGTTTATTATAATATTACTATAATTTTTAATTCACGTTTATTATCTTTCAAAACTTTAATTTTTAAATCAACATATTTTTCAGGTAAATAATCTTTCGCTATCTCTGGCCATTCTATAAAACAATATTCATCTGAATATATATATTCATCAAAACCAATTTCCAGAAGCTCCTGCTTGTTCTTAATCCTATAGAGATCCATATGATAAATATATTCTCCTGTCCCTGTTTTATATTCATTAATTATTGAAAAACTCGGACTACTTAAATTTTCAATTGCACCAAGTTTTTTACAAATAGATTTAATTAAGGTTGTTTTTCCTGCACCAAGTTCACCGCTAAGTGTAAATTTTTTAATGTCTTTACAGTGGTTCAAAATCTCAAAAGAAATATTTTCGAGATCATCCTCATTTTGAATTATTTTTATGAACTCTGAGGTCATTGTACTATTTAGCTGTCAAAACGGCGAATGGGATTAGCATTTCTTCAAGCGATATTCCACCGTGTTGAAATGTGTTTCTATAATAATTTACGTAATGATTGAAATTGTTGGGGTAGGCAAAAAAATTATCTTCTTTCGCAAAAATAAAAGCACTGCTTACATGCTGCTTTGGTAAAAATGCATCGTGCGGGTTTCTGACTTCAAATACTTCTTTTCGGTTGTAATCCAAAGTTTTTCCGGTTTTATATCTGAGATTTGTATTTACATTTTTATCTCCTACAACTTTGGTGGGTTCATGAACGTGAACGGTTCCATGATCAGTAGTGATTATAATTTTAATCTTCCTCTCTGCCAGTTGCCTTATGATATCCATTAATGGTGAATGCATAAACCATGAAAGCGTGAGGGAACGGTATGCCGGTTCATCGTCTGCCAATTCTCGTATTACTTCCATGTCAGTTCTAGCATGGCTAAGCATATCAACAAAATTGTAAACAACTACATTTAATTTGTTCTGTAGGTAATTTGAAAGGCCTTCTGCCAGTTTCTTTCCTGAATTTAAATTGGTAATCTTAGTATAACTCATTTTATAATCTTTACCCAATCTCTTTAATTGTTCTCTTAAAAATTCCTCTTCATGCATATTTTTACCTCCTTCATCCTCATCATTCAACCAAAGATTGGGAAATCTCTTTTCCATATCGCTAGGCATTAAACCACTAAAAAGAGCATTACGAGCATATTGGGTTGCTGTTGGTAAAATGGAACAAAAAATTTCTTCCTCTTTAAGATTATAAAAATCAGATATTACAGGTTGAATTATTTTCCATTGATCGTAACGCAGGTTATCAATAACAATTAAAAATACCTTTTCATCAGATTCTATTTGTGGAATAACCTTATTTCGAATAAGCGTATGACTCAGGGTAGGAGCAGGGCTCTTTCCATTGAGCCAGTTAATATAATTTTTTTCTATGAATTTAAACCATTGGGCATTAGCTTCTGCTTTTTGCATTTTCAGAATTTCAAGCATGCTTTTATCGGTACTTTTGTCAATTTCTAATTCCCAAAAAATTATTTTTTTATAAAGCTCCGCCCATTCATTAAATGAAAGCCTATCACTAATGCTCATTCCTATTTGTGAAAACTCCTTGCGGTATTCACTCGTTGTTCTCTCGCTTATTAGTCTTTTGTTTTCTAGAGTTTTCTTAAGAGAAAGTAATATCTGATTTGGATTTACAGGTTTTATGAGATAATCTGAAATGTTTGAACCTATTGCACCTTCCATTATGGATTCTTCCTCGCTTTTGGTTATCATAATTACAGGAAGATTTGAGTGAGTTACTTTTATTCTCGATAGTGTTTCCAAACCCGATAATCCGGGCATGTTTTCGTCCAGCAATATCACATCGACCTTGTTTTCTTTTAATAAATCCAATGCCTCATCTCCACTTCTGGCTGTTATCACATCATATCCTTTTCCATTTAAAAAAAGTAAATGCGGTTTGAGTAATTCAATTTCATCATCCGCCCATAGAATTTTAGTTTTTTCCATTATATTAATTAAGTTTGAATATTAACGAATATAATTAAGATTTATGATGGGTCCATGGTAAAATTTTATAATTTTATGACGATGAAATGTAAAAAATCATTTATCCTAACAGCTATATTTATTGTTGCAGGACTTAAAGCATTAATTTCACAAATTTATTTCAACAACATGGTATACAACAGGAACACCGCTTATGTTGAAATTATGGGGGGAGGAAGATACTGGACTGCAAACTATGAGTATCTTTTTAAAGATTTCGGTGTAAAACAAGGAGCAAGGATTGGAGTTGGTGCATTTCCAAATTTTCTTAATGTAAATCGTCCTCTTTGTTTTACTGCTCATGCCGAATATGTGAATTTTTGGTTCAGCAAATATCATCATATTGAGTGGGGAGCAGGTATTTCCTATAGATATGAAAGCTATAAAAAAGATATAATTGAGAAAAGTTATTCCCGTATTTCTCCAACGGATTCAGTTTTGGTAATTATTAATCATGAATATAAATCAGTAACTACAGGCCCAATTTTAACGGGAAGATTAGGGTATAGATATCAGGATCCGGATGGAGGGTTAGTAGTAAGAGTGGGATGGACTCCTCTATTTTTTTTCATGAATCGTGAAAAAGTAACTTTTGATGGTAATCAAGTTTCAGCTTCAATTTTACCTTTCAGCACCCGCTTGATGTACTTTGGTTTTAGTGTTGGATGGAATTGGTTTTAATTTTTTTATTTGAAAAATCCAAAGATTAATAAACGTAAGATTATTAACGATCCAATTTACGGGTTCATTACATTACCTGATGATATTTCATATGATCTGATTAATCATCCTTATTTCCAAAGGTTAAGAAGAATCAAACAATTGGGAATGACGAATCTAGTTTATCCAGGGGCATTGCATACAAGATTTCATCATGCAATTGGTGCCATGCATCTAATGACAGAAGCTATTGCAGTATTAAGAAGTAAAGGCATTGAAATTACAAACGAAGAAGCTACCGGTGTTACAATTGCAATTTTACTACATGATATTGGACATGGACCATTTTCTCATTCACTTGAACACAGCATTGTAAGTGGTATTAATCATGAGGATATTTCTACCTTACTGATGCAAAGATTGAATTCTACTTTTAAGGGAAAACTTGATCTTGCCATTAAAATTTTTAATAATAAATACAGGAAAAAATTTCTCCATCAACTAGTTTCCTCACAACTTGATATGGACCGCTTGGATTACCTGAGGCGCGATAGTTTTTTTACAGGTGTAGTTGAAGGAGTAGTAAGCAGTGATCGTATAATTAAAATGCTCAACGTAAAAAAAGACGAATTGGTAATTGAACATAAAGGGATATATTCTATTGAGAAATTTATTATGGCAAGAAGGCTGATGTACTGGCAAGTTTATTTGCACAAAACAGTGGTCAGCGCAGAAAATATGTTGGTAAAAATTTTGAAGAGAGCAAAATATCTTGCTATGCGTGGAGAGATTCTCTTTGCATCTCCGGCTTTGTCAATTTTTCTAGAAAATAACTTCAGTAAAGATGAATTTGTTTCAAAGCCAGAGCTTCTCGATTCATTTGTATTATTAGATGATTATGATGTTTTTTCTGCTTTAAAGGTGTGGATGTATCATAACGATAAAATTCTTTCGCGTTTATGCACTGATTTGGTTAATCGGAAACTATTAAAAATTGAGCTTCAAAATACTCCAATAGACGATAAAATAGTTTCAAAATTGAGAAAACAAGTTTCAAAAAAATATAAGATTTCAGACCAAGAATCGGTGTACCTTGTTTTTAAGGATAAAGTGGAAAATAGAATTTACAACATTGATTCGAGGGTTAATATT
>JBKCIQ010000193.1:0-36512 GCA_046302135.1 Bacteroidota bacterium
GCCTTTAACATGGGGGACTATCTTCCATTTTTCCAACAAAAGAGAAATATTAATGTTTGTTATACAATAAATGAGAACGAATACGCAAACAAAAAAAGTTTACAATTGGTGATTCGTTCAATACAGGTTAACTAACTCTGTTGTTTCCTGTTGCACACTGAAAAACAGTTGAGCAGTTTCATTTTTCTAAGATTTTATTAAAAATTAAATCAAAGAATTTGTGATGTATGTGCCTAATTCTATTAGCCTGCCAACTCAGGCTCCTCACTCATCTTTGTTTCTGATTGTTTTTCCAATAAATCAGAAATGATATTCAAAATTATTTTTCTTGTCTTAGGAATAGAAAACAACAATGTTCCACCAATAATTATCCAACGTAATTTCATAATTTTTTTTTCGCGTAATCACGAATACAGTGCCAATAATATGAGCACTGATTTACAGGATATTAGTTCATTTTCAAAAAAAATCATTCCCAATATTGGAGAAAACAACTTTTTTGGGAAAAGATATTTCTACTTAAGAAACAGCATTTCTCTGTATTTTGGCAATGGCCAGAAATCATCATCGATCATGGCCTCAAGCTTATCTGAATGATAGCGTATTGAATCGAAATATGGCTTCACCTTGTTGCAATATGCCTCTGCCTGTTTTTTTGGTGAATCCAGTTTATTTGCTTTTTTCCTCTCTTCGGTCATCTTCTCAGAATCGGATTTAATGACCTCAATGTGTTCGGAAATTTCCTTGATCATTTCAATCTGAAGTTTCGCAGATTTCAAATAATCATCACCCAGAATCGATTTCATTCCGTTTACATTTTCTACTAAAGTTTTTTGATAACGTATTGCGGAAGGTATGATCTGATTGTTCACGATGTCTGCCATTATTCTGCCTTCTATCTGAATTTTCTTTGTGTAGGTTTCCAAAGCTATGTCATATCTTGCCTCTTGTTCTCTATGATTCAAAATATTAAGTCGCTCAAATAATGAGATGGATTTTGCGGATACGTAAGCGTCAAGCGCTTCAGGTGTTGTTGGAAAATTATTCAATCCTCTTTTTTTCGCTTCTTTTTTCCATTCTTCACTGTATCCGTTTCCTTCAAAGCGAATGGGTTTTGATTCAACAATATATTTTTTCAGTATCTGCAAAATTGCCACATCTTTTTCGGCTCCCTTTTCTATCAATGCATCCACTTCTTTTTGGAAATTATTGAGTTGATCTGCAACAATTGCATTGATGACAGTCATAGCACCTGAACAATTTGCACTTGAACCAACCGCCCTGAATTCAAATTTATTTCCTGTAAACGCAAACGGAGATGTCCTGTTCCTGTCGGTATTATCTTTTAATATATCCGGAATTTTTCCAATGTCAAGTTTAATGTTTGTTTTTTCTTCAGGAGACAATTTTCCTTCATGAACGTTCTTTTCAATTTCATCCAGAATTTTACTGAGCTGCTCACCAAGAAACACACTCATTATTGCAGGAGGTGCTTCATTCGCGCCCAAACGGTGATCGTTATTTGCGCTTGCAATTGATGCACGTATTAGATCAGCATGTTCATGTGCGGCCTTTATGGTATTAATGAAAAAGGTGAGGAACATTAAATTTGTCTTAGGAGTTTTCCCTGGACTCAATAAATTTTTTCCTGTATTGGTTGCAAGACTCCAGTTGTTATGTTTACCACTTCCGTTTACGCCTGCGTATGGTTTTTCATGAAGTAAAACTCTAAGATTATGTCGTGCGGCCACCTTCTCCATTACATCCATCAACAATTGGTTGTGGTCCACAGCAACACTCACTTCTTCAAATATAGGTGCACATTCAAACTGTGCAGGAGCAACTTCGTTATGCCTGGTACGAACAGGAATACCCAATAAGTGACATTCGTATTCAAAATCGTACATATATGCAGCTACTCTTTCAGGAATTGAGCCCCAGTAATGATCCTCCAGTTGCTGGCCTTTAGCCGAAGAAGCACCGAACAATGTTCTTCCGGTTTGTTGAAGGTCAAAGCGCACATTATACAGCGCGGCATCAATTAAAAAATATTCCTGTTCCCATCCCAGTGTTGCGTGCACTTTCGTAACATTTTTATCGAAATATTGACATACGTTAGTAGCCGCTTTGTCAAGTGCGTGAACAGATTTTAGTAAGGGTGTTTTATAATCTAGCGCTTCTCCTGTGTAGGAAATAAAAATGGTAGGAATACAAAGTGTTTTTCCCCATATGAATGCGGGAGATGTTGGATCCCATGCGGTATAACCTCTGGCTTCAAAGGTGTTTCTGATTCCTCCGCTGGGGAAACTGGATGCATCGGGCTCTTGTTGCACCAATTGACTACCGCCAAATTTTTCAACGGCTCTTCCGTTTTCTGTTGGTTCAAAAAAACCGTCATGCTTTTCTGCCGTGGTTCCGGTCAAAGGTTGAAACCAATGTGTATAGTGTGTAACACCTTTTGATATTGCCCATGCTTTCATACCGGCAGATACCTGATCCGCCATTTTTCTATCTATTGATGTACCTTTTACAATCGCATCATTCACGCTATTGAATGCTTCTTCAGATAAAAAGGATTTCATGGCGTCATAACCAAAAACATTACTTCCGAAATATGCAGATATCTGTTTATCTGTTTGATTGAATAGGGCGGGTTTTCTGTTAGTTGCCTGTTCCAGTGCAGAAAATCTTCTTGTTGACATAATTTAATTTTTCGCAAATTTATATCAAAAAAAAGGGGGTACCCACAAAAAATATTAACTTTTTAGTAACCAAAACATGAAAATAATGGGGGGTTTATTAAAAAATTAATAAAAATTTGAATTTTACAGATTTTTTAAAAAGTAAGTTAAGTTGAAGAAATTTCGAACATAAAAAAATTAGTAATCACTCAAAACAATTAATTTGGAAAAATTTTATTGGCATCAATTACTGATTTGTTAAATTCATTTTGATTAATACCGGTATCCAACTTAATTTCATAAAAATATTTCAGTAAGTCTTCGGTTGCTATGTTTCCGGTTAATTCATCCTTTGCCATAGGGCAACCGCCGAACCCATTGATGGCGCTGTCAAACTTTTTACATCCTGATTCGTATGCCGATTTAATTTTCTCAATTTCGTTTTCCTTTCTTGAGTGAAGATGTGCACCGAACTCAATATTTTTGAATTCAGGAATTAACTGTTTGAATAGAAGCTTTATATTTTCAGGTGTTGAAACACCAATTGTATCCGCCAAAGCAATAAACTCGATCCCTAATGAATTCATTTTTGATGCCCATTTTACAGCAATCTCCGGGTTCCATTCATCACCATATGGATTTCCAAATGCCATTGAAATATATACAAGCAATTTTTTATTATGACGAGTACATAAATTTTGAATTTCATCAACTCTAATTAATGATTCCTCTATAGTTGAATTAGTATTTCTTTTTTGAAATGTTTCAGAAATTGAAAAAGGAAATCCTAAAAAATTTATTTTTTCGAAAGTGCAGGCGTCTTCTGCTCCTTTTTTATTGGCTACTATCGCTAAAAGTTTTGATTTTGTATTTGAAAAATTAAGCTTTTGTAAAACTTCTGCTGTGTCTCGCATTTGCGGAATCGCTTTTGGAGAAACAAAACTTCCAAAGTCTATAGTGTCAAATCCAACTTCAAGAAGTTGATTTATGTAACTTATTTTTTTTTCGGTTGGAATAAAATCTTTTAATCCCTGCATGGCGTCTCTCGGACATTCAACTATTTTAATCATTTATGTTTAGATTTATTATACTCTATTATGGCTTTGTTTATTCTTTTTATCAATGAAGGGCCTTCATAAATAAATCCGGTATACAATTGAATAAGATCTGCGCCTGCCTCAAGTTTTTCAATTGCATCCTGTTCTGAGTGAATTCCTCCGACGGCGATAATTGGGAAAGATTTTTCGGATTTTTGAGATAGGTATCTTATTACTTCGGTTGATCTATTTTTGAGTGGCTTTCCGCTAAGTCCTCCTGGTCCAAAAATTTCTATTTCTTTTTCTGAGTATGATAAATTTGATCTACTAATGGTAGTATTAGTTGCGATGACTCCATTAATACCTGTTACTCGAACGATTTCTATAATATCATCAAGCTGCGAGTTTTCAAGATCTGGAGCAATTTTTAGAAGTAAAGGTTTAGGTTTTGTTTTCTCTTTGTTCAATTTCATTAATGCCGATAGAATTTGCATTAATGGTTCTTTATCCTGTAAAGACCTTAATCCCGGGGTGTTTGGTGAGCTTACGTTTACAACAAAATAATCAACTACATCAAATAGTTTTTCAAAGCACAAAATATAGTCGTCTATTGCTTTTTCATTTGAAGTAACTTTATTTTTCCCAATATTCCCGCCGATAATTAGTCCACTTGCTTTTGTTTTTTCTAACCTCTTTTTTATAACGTCAGCCCCGTCGTTGTTAAAACCCATCCTGTTTATTATCGCTTCATTTCTTGTGAGTCTAAATAACCTTGGCTTATCGTTACCTGGTTGAGGCAAAGGTGTTACTGTTCCAATTTCAACATGGCCAAAACCAAAAAGTCCGAACTCCTCATAAAGCAAAGCGTTTTTGTCAAATCCCGCAGCCAATCCTACGCAGTTTTTAAACTTTAGGCCAAAAAGAATTTTTTCGGATCCTTGTTTTTCTGTTGAATAAAAATTCTTGGTTAAATTTCTGATTATCTTTATTTTAAATATAAAATTGATTAAATTAAAAGTAAGATGATGAACCTTTTCAGGGTCAAACAGAAACAAAATTGGCCGTATAAAGATCTTGTAACTCAAAGTTGTGCAAAATTAATCATAAGCATACGTAGAAAATACCTGTTAATAAACAGCTGATAATATTTTGTTTTTTTAACAAGTGCATTTTTTTGTGAAATAAATATTTTATACATTTGCGGCACTAAAAAACAAAAACTAAAATGAAAAAAGTATTATCTATCGTTGCTGTGGCTGCTATGACTGCTACTTTTGTAGCTTGTGGCCCTGGAAAAGAAGCTGAAGAAGCTGCTAAAAAAGCTGCTGATTCAACCGCTGCTGCTAATGTTGCTGACTCAACTGCAAAAGCTGATGCTGCTAAGAGAACTGCTGATTCAACTGCTGCTGCTATTGTTGCTGATTCAACTGCAAAAGCTGTTGCTGCTGACTCTGCTGCAAAAGCTGGAAAAGGTGGTAAAAAAGACGGTAAAAAAGGAGATAAGTAATTTAAACCTTTTTATTGAAATTACCCTGAAGGTCTCTTCAGGGTTTTTTTTTGCCCATAATTTTTCTCAATGAATAAATTTTCCAATCTTTATTTATCTTAAAGATTAAAATATTATTTTATTAAACCTAACGAATGCTAAATTTTATTGAACGATATATTTCTTTGATTTTCATTTTAACAGTTGCATTCGTTTTTAGGTTTTATAATTTTAATGAAATTCCATTCACACACGACGAATTAAGCGCTCTGAGTCGTCTTGAGTTTAACAATCTATCAGAGTTATTGAAATTTGGAGTTAAACCAGATGGGCACCCCGCCTTAGTTCAGGTTTTTATGTATTACTGGACCATGCTCTTCAGCAACTCAGAGCAATGGGTTAAAATCCCCTTTTTATTTTGTGGCTTAGCATCAGTTTATCTGGTTTACAAAATTGGGTTTAAATGGTTTGGTTTTTCCGTTGCTGTATTCAGCTCTGCTTTTATAGCGGCCTCCCAGTTTTTCATTATTTATTCGCAATATTCAAGGCCGTATATTACCGGATGTTTTTTTGCACTAATCATGATTTATTGTTTGTTAATTGTAATGTTTGAGGATAAGGTCAAAATAAAATATTGGTTTTTATTGGGGATTTCAATTTTGCTTTCCGCTTTAAATCATCACATTTCAATGCTTGCTGCTTTTGTAGCTTGTATTAGTGCTTTAGTATTTATACCCAACCATAGGATTAAAACTTATTTGATTGTTTGTTTTTTTTCTGTTCTCGCTTATTTACCTCATCTTCCAATAACTCTTAGTCAGTTCTCAATCGGAGGAGTGGGAGCGTGGCTATCTGCACCGGAAAATAATTTCATTTTAAAATTTTTATATTTCCTTATTCATTATTCACCAATGATGATAGGATTTTTAATTTTTATTTTCTTTTTCAATTTTATACTTGTAAAAAAATCTAATGACGCTTTACCAAATAAGAACAAGATCAGGGTGTTTTTGATACTCAATTTCATTACAGTTTGGTTGATTTGTCAATTTTATTCTGTTTTTAGAAATCCTGTTTTGCAATATTCGACTCTTATTTTTTTTGCGCCTCTTCTCATTATTTTTTTATTTTCTTTTCTCAAGGAAACTTCCGGATTCAAGCTTTGGCTACCGTTAATTTTGATGATTTCCGGAATGTCTTTTACGCTTGCAGACAAAAGAAATTTTTTTGAACTCAATTACAGACAAGGTTTCGAAAGAGTGGTTGCAAATGCCGCCCAAATAAAGAGGCAAAACTCTAATGAGAAAATTGCCATGATTGTGCGTTCAGAACCTTGGTTCATCAATTACTATTTCAAAAAATATGGAATAAATTTACCTGTGTTGTTTCAACCCAATAACAGACAACTAACCCAAAAAGAAATAAAAGATTTTATTCTTAAAAATGAGGCATCAACACTGATTTGTTCCAACCTGGAGCCTCAGAATACAGCCCTTGCCACTTCATTTGGTTACGAATTTCATAAAAAGGAGCTAGGCTATTCCTATGAAATTTACATTTTCACTAAGAAGAAAATCTGTGAAAGTTATCCCATAAAGGAAGAACTGATTAATTCCTATTACTGTAATTTTTCAAACAATCAATCCCTTTTTAATTGTAATAAACAAAAGATTAAAACCGATTCTTCAGGTCAAAAATATTTACAAGTTGATTCAACAGATTTATATCCAATAGGAATTTCTTTAAAGCTAGCTGATCTAAATCCTAAAATTGGGGATCATATTCTTCTGAAAATTAAAACGGAAAATGGACAAAACAATTTAGGAACTATGTTTTTTAATATTACAAATGGTGATTCTTCCATTTTTTATTCTGATAATAAACTTTCTGAAAATAATTTGTGCAACACTAATTTTTCTTCTATGTTTTACGGATTAAAATCAAATGAAAATCATTTATTAACTGCGGCTTTTTTCAATGAGCATAAAAAGTCAATAAAGATCTATGAATTTGCACTATTTTTAGTTAGGGCAAATCCTTATCGATATGCTTTACTTGAGGAAATCAATGAATAAAAATGACTCAAATTAAAGAGGAAATAAAAAATAAAATTCTAGCTCTATCCGAGGAGATTGAAAAACATAATTACAATTATTATGTTCTGGATCATCCAACCATTTCCGACTATGAATTCGATCAGTTGCTTGAAAAATTGATTCAACTTGAAAAAGAAAATCCGGAGTTTTTATTTCCGGAATCACCTTCGCAAAGAGTGGGTGGGCAGATTACTAAGGTTTTTCAAACTGTTAAGCATAATTACCCCATGTTATCGCTTTCAAATTCTTACTCGCTCGATGAGATGAAAGATTTTGACGAAAGGGTTAAGAAAGGACTTGATTTAAAACCGGATGGTCTATTTAGTCAGGAAATCGATTATGTCTGTGAGCTAAAGTTTGATGGCCTGTCCATTTCCTTGATTTATGAAAATGGAAAATTAAATCAGGGCATAACCCGAGGCGATGGTGTGCAGGGTGATGATGTTACCACTAACGTAAAAACGATACGAAGTATTCCTTTAAAACTTAAACCCAATAATTTTCCTGAATCTTTTGAAGTTCGTGGTGAAATTTTTATGTCTCATAAAGTGTTTGATTCCATCAACAAACAGCGAGAAGAAATTGGTGAACCATTGTTGGCCAATCCGAGAAATGCGGCTTCAGGTACAATGAAAATGCAGGATTCTTCTGTCGTTGCCGAACGGAAATTGGATTGTATTGTTTACAACGTGCTGGGTGATCAGACAAAATTTCAAGGGCACTATGAAAGTTTGATGGAGGCAAAAAAATGGGGTTTCAAAGTTTCCGAGCATTCTAAACTTTGTCATGGTATTGAAGAAGTTTTTGAATTCATCAATCATTGGGATCAGCAAAGGTATAATCTGCCTTATGATACTGATGGAGTCGTAATAAAAGTGAATTCTTATGTTCAACAGAAAGTTTTAGGTTTTACTGCTAAATCACCTCGTTGGGCCATTGCTTATAAGTTTAAGGCTGAATCTGCATCTACTATTTTAGAAAATATTACTTATCAGGTTGGAAGGACCGGGGCAATTACACCTGTTGCAAATTTAAAACCTGTTTTGTTGGCGGGAACAACCGTAAAGCGGGCCTCACTGCACAATGCAGACATCATTGAAAAGTTGGATGTAAGACTTGGCGATACGGTTTTTGTTGAGAAGGGAGGAGAGATAATTCCAAAGATTACATCTGTTGATTTGAATAAGCGACAGGAAAATTCTGCTAAAACAATTTATATTGAAAATTGTCCCGAGTGCGGAAGTAAATTGATAAGAAAAGAAGGTGAAGCAGTTCATTATTGCCCAAATGAAAATGGATGCCCTCCTCAAATAAAAGGAAAGATGATTCATTTTGTTGGAAGGCGCGCTATGAATATTGAAAGTTTAGGAGAAGAAACCATTGAACAGTTTTATGCATCAGGATTGATAAAAAATATATCTGATCTGTATGAACTCAAAAAAGAACAACTGCTTCCATTGGAACGTATGGCAGATAAATCTGCTCAGAATATAATTGACGGTATCGAGTTGTCTAAAGAAGTTCCTTTTGAAAGAGTTTTGTTTGCACTTGGAATTAGGCATGTGGGCGAGACTACTGCAAAAAAAATAGCAAAAAAAGTAAAGAATCTGGATGCGTTGATGCAAATGAGTCTGGAAGATTTAGAAAATATAGAAGAGGTAGGAGGTGTGATTGCTCAAAGTTTGAAGGATTATTTTTCGAATGAGCAGAATATTCAGATGATTAATAAGTTGAAGTCTCATGGTTTAAAATTTGAATTGAGTGCAGAACAGATTTCTAACGCTACAGATAAATTAAAAGGTTTAACAATAGTCATCTCAGGAACTTTTGAAAGACATTCTAGAGACGAATTAAAAGAGCTCATTGAGAATAACGGAGGAAAAAACTCAGGAAGTATTTCAAAAAAGACAAGTTATTTGTTGGCGGGTGAGAACATGGGGCCTGAGAAACTTAAAAAAGCGGAGAGCCTTGGCGTTAAAATTATAAGCGAAAAAGATTTTGAAGAGCTCTTGAGTTAGATTTGATCTTTTATTGGATTTCCTTATTGAAGTTAAAATTTATCAATAGATATTTTAAGATTTATTTGTGTGATTCATTTTTTTTTTTTTTTTGTAAAAAATTAAAAAAATCTTTATGAAAAAATTTTTATTATTTAGTACTCTGACTCTATTTATATTTCTAACCTCTTGTAAAAAGGTAGATGATAAAGTATATTATGAGGTTGTTTGTTCTGATTCAAATTTTAATGTTGATTACACAAATTCTAGTAACAATCAATCAATCAATAGAACAATCCTCCAATACTAGATGGCAAATGTCAATTGTCCCAAAGTTTGATAGCAATAATAAATGTCACATAATGTTTTCTGCTGATACTGGATACGGTGGCCCAATTCAAGATAAAGAAATGACTGTAAAAATTACTTATAAAGGAAAGATTGTTGCGCTTAAAACAGAAAACTGTAGTAATTGCAATCATATATCTGCCTACGCAATTGTAGATATTGAAAGATAAATTATTCTTAAGATAATCAGAAAGGAAAATAATCCTGTATATCGTTCTTATCATCTCCCTTCGAAATATCCTTACCCGGAGGGAGATTAGCATCTTCCCAATTCTTAGATGGCAGTGTTATTGACGAAGGCCCGCTTTCTAGAAAGTCATTTTGAGGTCCAAGTCCGCCAGATCCGGTATCAGATGAATTGCCATACAAATCTTCACCGGTATCATTCAAATCCAGGTCTGTGAATTTTGCAAATTGCCCAATGAAGCGTAGTGGAATGTCATCCAAAGAACCATTTCTGTGCTTCGCAACAATTATCTCGGCGCGGCCTTTTGTAGGATTTCCTTTTTCATCTTCAGTCATTCCGTAATATTCAGGTCGGTAAATAAACATTACCATGTCTGCATCTTGTTCAATGGCTCCTGATTCTCTTAAGTCTGAAAGCATTGGTTTTTTGCTAGCTGTAGCACGCTTTTCAACATCACGACTCAACTGAGATAGCGCAATGATGGGAATGTTTAATTCTTTTGCAAGTGCTTTAAGTGATCTTGATATTAAAGAAATTTCTTGTTCGCGATTTCCTCTAGCTTCGCTTCCTGCACTCATCAACTGCAAATAATCAATAATGATGAGCTCAATATTATTTTGTTCCTTTAGCCTTCTAGCTTTCGCTCTTAATTCAAATATACTGAGTGCAGGAGTATCATCAATATAAAGCGGAGCCTTAGAAAGTTTTTTAATTCTTTCATGAAGCTGAACATATTCATAATCTGCCAACTGTCCTTTTCTCAATTTATCCTGGTTGAGTTCTGCTTCACTCGAAATAAGACGATTTACCAGCTGTACAGCTCCCATCTCCAATGAAAATACCGCAACAGGACGGTTGAATTCTACAGCTGCATTTCTGGCAATCGTAAGTACGAATGCAGTTTTCCCCATACCTGGACGCGCCGCTAAAATGAGTAAATCTGTTTTCTGCCACCCTCCTGTAAGTCTATCTAACCCGGTGAATCCGCTTGGGACACCTGTAACACCATCCTGTATTTCTGAAGCTTTCTCAATTTGTTTAATTGCTTCCGCAATAAGACTGCTCATCTTATCATATTGCTTACGAACATTGCTGTCAACAATTTCAAAAATATTCTTTGTAGTGTTGTCCAACAGATCAAAAACATCCGCATCAGATTCATAAGCTTTACCTATGGTTTCAGTGCTTACGCGAATGAGTTCACGCTGAATGAATTTTTCAGATATTACACGAGCGTGAAATTCAACATTGGCGGCAGATGCAACCCTGTTGGTTAGTGAGGTAATGTAAAATGCACCACCAACAATTTCAAGCTCTCCATTCTTTTTAAGCTGATTGGTAACAGTTAAAATATCTACCGGCTCCGAAGCATTAAAAAGATCTCTTACGGCTGTAAAAATTCTCTGATGAGATTCTTTATAAAAACTTCTGGGTTGTAAAATATCGATTACAGTAGTGAGAGCTTCCTTTTCCAACATAATTGCACCTAAGACTGCCTCTTCAAGTTCTACGGCCTGAGGCTGTAATTTTCCATCTAATAGTGGTTGATTAACTAAAGGTGATCTTTGCGTTATTCTCTTTTTTCCTTCTTGTGGGGTACTCATTTAATTATTTTGCCTGATTTATTATTTCATTACAAAAGTATCTTTTCATCAGATTAAAAAAAGAAAAAACTTTTTTATTAATACTAATTGACATTGAATTAACATGCTTGAGATTATAGTTGTTTTATAACCTTGTGATAATCAAATGATATTACAAATCTGAGTTATCATTTTTATCGTTGTCTGTCAGTAAATTTCTTAGTTAATATTTTTAAGTTTCCAACTTTAACAATAAAGATAAATTCATTATACTTGCTTTTATTCATAAAATTAATGAAGAAATTTTTATACCCTATTCTGGCAATATCTTTTATTATTTCTTTTAGCGAATTGTATTCTCAAGAAGACGCGGAGCCAATTAATACAGATCGGCCGGATCAGAGTGATGGGGCATATATTCTAAATAAAGGTAACCTGCAAATTGAAGAAGGATTGTTTTTTGATAAAGAAAGCTCGTTAAATAATTTCATGCTAAGGGCAGGTATAACAAACAGTACTGAGTTAAGATTGCTAATAGATGCCGGTACTGTTGGTAGCGAATTTGTAGTTCTGCCTATAGGATTTAGTTTTAAACAGAGTATTTTTAAACAAAAAAAGTATATACCCGCAATAACTTTGTCAGGTTATTTCAGGCATGATAAATTGGCGAGTAGTAATATTCGTACAGATAATTATAGTTATTTTTTAAATTTCGTTTTTCAATATGATATAGGAGAAAGGTGGTCAACGGGATTTAATGCGGGTACAACTGATTATTTAAATAATTTAATTTTCACATCTTCTACATCTTATTCTGCGTCAGAAAAAATCACATTTTTTTGTGAGTATTTCTCAAAGTTTGAAAAGGGGCGAAATCCACAGCATAACTTTGATGGCGGAATTTTATTTTTGGTCAACAAAAAAATGCAGCTTGATATAGCTTATGCTACCTCTTTGTTGCGAGATGATGCTTATCAGTATGTAACAATTGGATTTTCCTACAGGTTTAAATAATACGGTTGCTATTTAACTACTTTCATTTACTTAACTTTGTTTTAATATGTTAGAAAGCAATTCAAGAACAGAATTATCTGAATTAGGTGAATTCGGATTAATTCATAAAATTAAAGAAGCCGTAGAATTAAAAAATCCTTCAACCATCAAAGGTATTGGAGATGATGCGGCAGAGATCAACTTTGATGCAAATCCTTGTTTGGTGTCAACAGACATGTTAGTTGAGGGTGTTCACTTTGATTTAACTTACGTTCCGCTTCGGCACTTAGGCTATAAGGCCGCTGTTGTAAATTTTTCGGACATCTATGCAATGAACGGAAAACCTACTCAAATTTTGGTTTCTATTGCAATATCGAATAGATTTTCGGTTGAATCAATTGAAGAATTATATAGCGGCATTTTGTTGGCATGTAAAAAATATAATGTTGATTTAGTTGGAGGAGATACAACTTCATCACCCTCCGGATTGACTCTATCAATAACAGTTCTTGGTACTGCAATAAAAGAAAAAATAGTTTATAGAAGCGGGGCATTAGAAAAAAATTTAATCTGCGTTTCGGGTGATCTTGGCGGTGCGTATATGGGTTTGCAGATATTACAGCGCGAGAAAAAAGTTTACCTAGAAAACCCTCAACTTCAACCGGATCTTGAAGGAAACGATTACATTCTGGAAAGGCAATTGAAGCCTGAGGCACGAAAAGACATTGTTGAAATGCTTGATCAAATGAATGTGCTTCCAACATCAATGATTGACATCAGCGATGGGCTTGCCTCTGAGATTATTCATATTTGTAAAGAGTCCGGAACGGGTTGTAATCTTTATGAAGAAAAAATTCCTATTGATACGCAAACAATGGAAAGAGCATTTCAGTTCAACTTAGATCCTTCTATTTGTGCTTTGAGTGGAGGAGAAGATTATGAGCTTTTATTTACAGTGCCAATCGATCAATACGATAAAATTGCAAACAACCCGGACATAACCGTTATCGGTCACATAACAGATAAAAATTCGGGAATGAATTTTATTACAAAAGATGGTAAACAACATCAGCTTACGGCTCAGGGTTGGGATGCTTTTTTGAATAAAAATTAAGCAGTTGATCCCTTGATTTATCGAAAGTAGTTTAAATAGCTCTGTTTATTCCTTTCATCAATCTAAATTGGACTTATGCTTTCTCTAGATGTGCAAGTTTTTTGATTAACAATGTCATATCAAATCGCACCGTAAATATTCGCTTTATTCTTCCTAAATTATTCTTGTTAACGCAACTTAAACTATTGAGATCATAATCGCTGTAAACCATAGTTGAAGGCATTTCAGTTCAAGGATTTGATTTAGTTCTTATCTAAATGAACATTAAAATATTTCTTTCCTCTGTTTGTGACTTTCAGAGGTTTTTACGTGTTAGTTTAAAAATATTCTATATTTGAATAACATTAATTTCGACTATTATGAGACCATATTTTAGGTTTTCCTATTCAATTATAAATCGTGTTTTGCTATTTATAGTTTTAATAATTATTGATAGCAAACAAATAAGAGCACAAATGATTACGACCCTTGCAGGTAATGGTAATTATGCAGTAACTGTACCCGGTCCGGTAGGCCCATCTACTAGCTTTTATTGGATGGATGCCATCAGACTTGATGCATCAGGAAATATTTTTGTAGCCTCAAGTGAAAATAAAATTTTTAAAATCACACCTTCCGGCGTCTTGAGTGTGTTTGCGGGTAATGGATCATTTGTAGTCAGTGGAGATGGTGGACAAGCGATCAACGCAGGTATAGGAAGAGTGCGAAGTATGGTTTTTGATGCCGCAGGCAATTTATATTTCTGTAGTCCTCAAACACACAGAATAAGAAAAATTTCAACCACCGGAGTTATAACCACAGTAGCAGGAACAGGTACTCAAGGATTCAGTGGAGATGGTGGACTCGCTACCTCAGCCAATATTGCATTTCCTTGGGGCATTGCCATTGACGCGTCAGACAATTTTTATTTCACCGATGGCAGTTTAAACAATTCACAGAATGGTTCCAGAATAAGAAAAGTGGATGCAGCTACAGGAATCATCAGTACAATTGCAGGCACAGGTACAACAGGAAATTCCGGTAACGGAGGTCTTGCAGTAACTGCACAAGTTTATTCGCTAAGCAACACAGTTGATAAAGCAAATAATTTTCTTTACATCCAAGATCTCACTACAGACGGCATTAGAAAAATAAATTTGAATAGCGGAATTATTTCTGCTTACGCAGGTAATGGAACCTCAGGATATTCAGGAGATGGTGGAACAGCACTTGCCGCGGCGTTTACAAGTATTTTTGATATGGATGTGGATGGACTTGGAAATCTGTATTTAACCCAATGGAGCAGTACAAGTGTTGTAAGAAAAATTACTTTCGCTGGAATCGTTTCAACTATTGCAGGAAATGGTATCCCGGGATTTTCCGGTGATGGAGGGAATCCACTTTTCGCTCAGTTAAATATGCCGCATGCAGTGTGTACAAATCCTAATGGTACAGAAATTTTCATCACCGACGAGCAAAATAAAAGAATCAGGAAGGTTGATATGGTGGCGGCACCAATTTGCCCAAATACTTTTTCTGTTAATGAAACACGGGGTCCTAATGGACAATTAATTTTATCCCACTCTATTTCCCCGCAATTAGGAACACCAACTTACCTCGGAACTGTAAGTGGAAATCCCAACTTAAATCCTCTGCCCGCAACTAATATCAATACTTCAGGTACATATTCAATTACATTGCCCGGAAATGGCATATATAGTTATAACTCTTTTTATCACGATACCATTTCAGGATTTGCGTGTACAAGAAATTTCTCAGATACCGTTTTGATCAATAACAGTAGCGCACCAAGGAAATTTAATAGAAAATTCAATGTTAGCTCAACTTTCTTTTGTAACAGCGGCAACCCTAATTTTACGGATAGCACAACCTTTTACTACAGTTTAAATAATCCTACAGCTACGTATACCATTACTACCAATTGGGGAAATGGAAGTATAGTAACTAATACAGTATCTGCAACTAATCAAATTATTTTTTCATCTGCGCCAACAAGTTATATTAATCCTGGTGCATATTTAGTTCAATCAATTATCAGTGGACCTGGAATTGCCAATGATACTGCATTAGTTACCATTAATGTTTCATTATGTGGAAATGTTACTGGAACTCTTTACAACGACATTAATAATAATTGTACCCAGGATTTCTGGAATTCCGAATTCCCCATCAACCAAAATATTCCGATGAAATTAAGTAATGGCACTAATACTTATTTTACTTGGTCAGTTGGTGGTTCTTACAATTTTGTAAATATTCCGGTTGGTACCTACACCATAGAAGCGCTTTATGGAACCACGGGCTATACAATTACCTGTCCGGGAAGTTTGGCGCATAGCACCAACGTATTAGCTACGGGCAATACCACGGAAAATTTTGCAATGAATTGTACCCCCGGTTTTGATATCTCTGCTTCATGGATCTCTTTATGGAATGGATTTTTTCCGGGGCAGAGTACAGCCATATTACCTCAGGTTGGGATATTGAATGGAACATGTAATTTTACCATACCTGGCACAGTAAAAATGGTGCTGACTCCTTGTATTAATTATTTGCCTTCAGGTTCTCCTGCAAATGCTCCAGCCTATATTATACCAGCGAGTACCGGCGATACGCTAGTATGGATAGTTCCGGACATTAACAATCTTGGAAATTTTAATTATTGGAATTACGGAATATTTGCTAGTACCTGCACAACGGCTGTAGTCGGTGATACTGCTTGTATAACAGTGATGGTTACACCAACTAATGGAGATGTAAATCCCAATAATAATATTGTAACTCGATGTTTTGAAATAGGAGTAAGTTATGATCCTAATTATAAAGAGGTGGAACCTAAAGGACAGGGCCCACAGGGAAATATTTTGCCAAACACTCCAGAACTTACATACACCATACATTTTCAGAATACAGGAACTGCACCTGCGTTACATGTATATTTGTTGGATACGATTGACGTAAATCTTGATTTATATACCATTGAAATATTAGGAACAAGTCATTACATGCAGCCCTATTTGTTACCGGGTAATACGATTAAATTTATGTATTCATATATTAATTTACCCGATAGCACTCATGATGAACCAAACAGTCATGGTTATGTTACTTACCGATTAAAACTAAAGCCAGGACTTCCATTAGGTACACAAATAAAAAACACAGCGTACATCTATTTTGATTATAATGCTCCGATTGTAACGAATACTACGTTAAATACATTGGCTTTAACTACAAACCTCAACAGTCAAAATAAAAATAGCGGAATTGTAATTTATCCTAATCCTGGAGACAGTAAAATAAATGTAGTACTTAATGAAATAAATCCAGAGGAAATAATAATTACAGATGTTTTAGGTAAGGAAATTCGAAGAATCAAGATTACCGGCTCAGCAATTGAAATTGAAACTTCTGATTTACGTGAGGGAGTTTATTTTATTAAAATATTAAAAGGAGATGCATCATTAAATCAAAAGTTTATTATAAGCAGATAGATTGTATGATTTCAATTATGAATCACATAAATAATTAATTGGATAATAAATGAAGTTTTATGCTATTGTTTTTAATGAATTGGTAGACATTAATTTGTCCTCTGAATTAATTGAAGTTTAAACATTAGTTTTATTAGAACGCTCTGTTTATTCCTACCATCCATCTAAATTGAACGTAATCTTTCTCTAGATATGGAAGTTTGTTGATGAACAATGGCATATCAAATCGCACAGTAAATGGTTTAGCTGTCTGTAGTTTCCACCATCTTTTAATTGTAAATGCGCACCCTACACCCGCATCAGCCATAATATTAGAAAATCGTAAAGGCTGGAATGAATAATTCACGTTTATTACACCTGCATCTGCAAAAATGTATGGGGTAAGTTTGAAGTTGTTTCTGAACCACCTCCAATTCATATTTATAATTTCACCAAACTCAATTTCTGTATTAAAAGATGCTCCCGAAGTCCCTTTGTAAATATATCTGACAGTTCCATTACCCAAATTATATGGGAGTAGATATCCTCCAAAACCTCTCAGGTTTAGGCCTCCACCTGCCAGTAAATGATTTGTTTGAGTTCCAAACCCACCCCAATCGGAAGGTAAAATTCCTGCAGCCCTGGTAAATCTGTCTTCCATCATTTCTTCAGGGTTGGCTCCATAAACATACAACTGGCTCTCCGATGGTAATGTGTTCCCGGTTCCAAGTTGAGCAAAGAATCTTGTGTTCACTTTAATTCGTCCTAAATTATTCTTGTTAACGCAAGTTAAACTTAAGCTACTGAAATCATAATCGCTGTAAACCATTGGTGAACGCAATTGTAGATTAATTAATCCCGTTCCGCGTTTGTACGTATATGGATGTTCAACACCGGCCTGAATGCTATTGTTAAATTTGTTCAGAGTCCACTCGTTTCGATGTAATAGATAATATGCGTCACCTTCGAAATCACGGTACATTGCTTTTAACTGAAAATAAAAACGGTATTCTTCATTAACGCTCTTTTTTTCGAAGCCTACTAATGCACTGTGTAAGCCATCTGCAATTTTTAGATTTGCATATAAATTTGATTTCTTGACTAGTTTTTCGGTTGAGGTTTTATAATTAGCAAGAATCGAAAAATTATCAAAGGTGTTGAATCTGTCTGCTGAGTCTAGTCCGCTTTGAAGTGCTCCTGTGTTACTGAAAATTGTAAAATCGAAAATATTTTTTTTATTCAGATAGTTTCCGTTCAGGTTGATTCCAAATTTCATTCCATCAAACCCGTTATACCATATGGCCGGTTTCCAGAAAAGTTCATAATGAGTTCTATCGGGCATATTCCAAATTTTGGAATCGAATCTTGTTTTTATATTTTTCTTCCATCGGTTATCGGTGTAATTTATATCTGCAAGTCTGTTGGTTGTATCGATAACTACATTAGTTATTTTGCCCGGGACCTCTATCGAAGCAGTGTATGTCTTTTTTACTTTATCCCAACCAATCCACCTTGGCAGAATTTTAGAATTAGTTTTTTTCTCAAACCAATTGTTTGGGATATGGTAACTTTGGGCGGAACTGTCACTTGTAAAAACAGTAAAATCAATTGGCATTTGCATTCCTTTTCTTTCAAAAGTTATTTCATATTTGTTTCCATTTTTCTTTTTCACCTTTTTTACACTATAATCAATTGTTTTTGATGTTTCAAGCCACTGATCAAAAAACCAGTTTAAATCCACTTTGGTGAAGTTGATTATTGATGCCCTCATATCCTCAGGGTAGGGGTGACACATTTTCCATTGGTCAAAATAATTTTGCATTGCCGCATCAAATAAACTATCTCCAAGTACATACTGCAGATTGTAAAGCATGGTTGCTGTTTTGGTGTATGCTTGACTGTAGCCTCCACCATGTCTCACACCTCCGTTAAATCCATCACTGTGGGTATTTAATGTTACTTCTTCACCACGGTTGACAGAGTTGTAATATCCTATGTATGCTTCTCCTTCGCGCATGAGTTCTTTTTCAGAAAATTCATTTACATATTTACTTTTAGAAGGATAATATAAATCATATTTCCCTTCAATGTGTTCCCAGGTGTATGCGCTATAGAACTGGGTAAAACCTTCGTCCATGAATGCACGATATGTTTCATTAGAACCAAGCATCCCGAAAAACCAGTTGTGAGAAATTTCATGTATGAAAAGTGATCTGAATGAAGGATCATAACCGCCATCAAGGGTTAACATTGGATATTCCATTCCATCAGCTGCATCTGCCGCGATCATTTTTGGATAAGCATACATTCCAATTAATTTTGAGTTCGTTTCAATAATTTTTGCTACGTATTGCGCAGCCCTTAACCAACCGGCCGCATGAGATTCCTGCGCCAATGCGATGCAACGAACTCCATTCCACTTTACTTCTCCTATCCTGTAGGTGGGGTCGGCTGTATATGCTACATCATGTACATTTATAGCTGAAAAAATCCAGGTTTTAGTTCCGTTACGCGGAATTAACTCGTCAGGAGCTGATTCCCATTGTTTTTTAGCAAAATTAGAAATATCAAGTTTTTTTCTTAGTTCTTCAGGAAGCACTTCGTTTTCATTAATTAACTCGCCGGTGCCATCTATGATGTAGTTATTTGGTAATGTCATTTCAACTCTGAAAGAACCAAAATCTCCGTAGAATTCATGATCCATATGCTGTTCGGTATCCCATCCAAATTTTCTATCATAACAACTAATTCTGGGATACCAATGAACAATGTCAAAGTGCTTGTATTTTCCTGAATTAAAAAGTTTCATTCTATTTCTGATTGCTTCTTTTTCAAAATAAGTTTTAAATTGAATATCAAGCTGAACTGATTCACCTGGATTTAGAGCTTGATTTAAATAAACTTTAAGGATGGTGTTGTCTAATTCGGTTTTTAAATCTTGTCCATTTGATTTGATTTGTTCTACACTTGTTCCCAATCCTTGAGATCGGTATTTTCCGAATTTTAATTTTACGTTATTGTTCTTATAGAGATCTTCCAAATATGAACCTTTTGCATTAGCATTTGAATACAAATGAAAAAAGACATAATTTAAAGTGTGCGGTGAATTATTAAAGTATATCAGTTTTTCATTACCGCTGATGATGTCAAGACTGTCATCTAAATTGGCTTTAATGTCGTAATGAACGTCCTGTTGCCAGTATCCTTCAAAAGGTTTTTTATTTTTCCAATAATATGGGTTTTCAGAACTCCTGTATTTTAGATGTTCTTCCTGTGAAAGGAAAATTAGGGGAATACAGATGAAAAAAAATATTTGGTAAATTTTATTGGTCATAATTCAAATTTAATCATTTTGTTTCCTGTTTTATCAAATTTCTTTTCGATCTTTTTATAAATAATTTTAATCCTAAAGGCATCTTTAAGTAGAAATTAAATAGTCGGGTGGTATTTTTGTATGCTTTGTAGATTTGTTTAAGTTCTACTAGGTTTAAGATGCTAAGGCCATATGGCTTGCCGAAATCATAGCCTAATTTTAACCCTGTTTCATAACCTACTGTAGCAATTTTTATTGCAGTTTTTTTATCCAATTTTTGCTCCCATTGCCCCGCCAGTTTCGAATCAACCGGTTTGAACATGCTTTCATGAAAAACTTTTATTTCAGATAATTCACTTTTATTTTTTTCGTCTGATTTTAATTCAATAAAATCTGAAAAATACCTATTGAACTCAATCATTTCTTTATGAAACTCAACACCCAATTGACTACAAATATTTATCAGTGTCTTTTCTGTTTCTGTAACTAATTTTTCGTAATGTAAAATGAAAATTTTATTTGGATATAATTCAAAAAGTCTTGCAACATTTTTATAAGTTTCATTCCATGTTCCTGCATGAAATAATAGATTAGAATTACTGTTTATTTTTCTTCTGCTTTTTGAAATTACATTGTCCCTGATGTCTCTAGTAAGAACAATTATTTTTGATTCCGGAAATATTTCTTTAACTGTTTCGAGATGAAAAAGAAATTTAATTTGTTTGTCAACAATTACCTTAATTTCTTCTTTGTTTTTATTTTCTATAAAGTGAAGATAAATTATTCGAATCAAAAGCTGAAAATCAAGGTTTTCTTTGAATGCAGTAAGATTATTTTGGAGTGTTTTAAAATCAGAAAAATATATTTCAGGAGAATTTTCCATCAGTAATTTTAAATCAATACAAAATTTCGAAATTTCTTTTTCTGACCATTTATTTTTGTCTTTGTATCTTCTATAAAAGTACAGGCTAAATAATTCTTCGGAAGTGCACAAAACCTCCTTGTTGATGTTAAGCATTGTTGTAAGCATACTGCTACCGGTTCGCTCTGTGCAAAAAATAAAATGAATAGGAATTTTTTTTATTTTTTCAATATTTGTTGTGCAAAAGAAATTCAATGGTTGAGTTTTAAATTTTTAATACCTCAATTTTCTGTAAAGTCTCCTCATCCAAAATGGACTTAAAAAGTATAGTTTCGGTCGCGTTATGTTGTATAGGTAATACCTTATTTTAAAAAATTTAAAATTTAATCCAAATTTATTTTTCGCATTATGTATTTCGTCTGAATTTTGATACCCAAAAATTAAAGATAGTTCAGAGCACTCATTCCATATTTTTTCGGCAAGCGATTGACTCATTTCTTTTTTCCAGATACCAATTTTTTCAGCGCTTGGCTTAATAAGAAGCCCTTGATGATCTCTCTCAAGGTGATTTAATAACGATTCAGATACCTTATCTTTTTTTCTTATAAATTCTTCCTTGTTTTTTAAATCATAGTTAAGCATTTCTTCACTGAAATTAATATCAAGGAAGTTGCAAATTTCTTTTAATACAAATTCGCTTTTACTTACTAGATCTTCATATCTAACAACGACAAATCGTTTGCTGGCATATTTTTTAAGGTCAAAATAAAGAAGACTATAAACAATTTTCCATGCGGCTACAAACCTTTTGATGTTGTATTCTGCATTTCTCCTTTTAGCACGATTAATTTTGATCTGTACGTTGTCTCTTGGCTCTCTTGTAAGTAAAATAAATTTTGCATTTGGATAAGTCTCAGTGATTTTTTTTATCTGAGTATGTAATATCAATTCTTTGGCTACAAATATTTTTATCTTATTTTTCTCTTTATTCGGATAAAAAGAAAGAAAGCTGAGATTTAAAACTGATTTAAAATTATGTTTTTTATTATATCCTCTAATGTTTGATTTAAGTTCATCTATACTACTGAATTGAGCCGATATTTTATCTGTTGAAAAAAGGTTAAAATCGTTAACGTATTGATTTATTGTATCTGTATTCCATTCTGTAATTTTTCTATATCCGTCAATTAGGTTTAACGTAAATGGTTGTTCAGAAATTGATAGAATCTCTGGATGAGCATTAAGCATTGTAGACAATAGTGTGCTTCCTGTTCTTCCTGTCGAAACTATGAAATGTATTGGGATATTTTCCGGATTATCAGGAAGCATTATTCATCGATTTGATTTAAATTTCTTAATAGTCCTGTGTAATATTCTGCATCCTTAAGATTGCCTTTTCTTGCATAATGTCCTATTAAAAATTTATATACTTGTTCATTTTTTGTTTGCTTATCAATTGAATATTTTAATTGGTCTATTGCAGACGCTGTATCTTTTCTTTCCATTAAAATATTTGCATGTTGTACATGTGCGAAATCTGAAAGAGGGAATTGCTTTTTCGCCTTTCTCATATATTCGTCTGATAAATCATAATTCTTTATGGAGTTATAAATTTTTGATGCCATCAACAAAGTGTTCAAGGTTATTGGATTTTCTTTTTTTATAGCTTTTTGAATGTTTTTTAAAGCATTTACTGTGTCTTTAGCGTATAGATATCCAGCCGATAAATTAATAATAGCCGGCACGTAGTTGCTATCTATTTTTAAGGCTTTTTCAAAATACGGAATAGAATAAATAGGATTATTTAGCAAATTAAAATATACGGAACCCAAACTATTGTATGCAGTAAAATAATCAGGAAAAATTTCTGCTGCTCTTTTGTAATTTATTATTGCTGAATCTGCAAATTTTAATTTTTCCTTAAAGTCCTGTGATTTGCTAGCCATAGAATAATATTCAGTTGCCAGAATTTCATGAGCCTTTGCTGAATTAGGAAGGTGTTGAATATCATGAGTGAATAAAGTCATTCTGTCTTTCCATTTAAAATTTCTGGAGAATGTAATTGAAGTAAAAATAAGGGCAATCAAAATGAATAAAGTCTTGAATATTGCCGGTAACTGGCCAAACTGGTTAATTGACTTACTATGAAAATCAAACTTAAAAATATAAGCGATTGCCTTTATAAAAACAATACATAGACCTATTCCCGGTATAAATGCAAATCTTTCCGCCACTATACCTACAGCGGGAGTGATAACATTAAGGAAGGGTGTTATAGAGAGTAGATAAAATACAATACCGAATGATAAAATTTTATCAGTCCTAAAAAATTTTATAGCAAAATAAATAAGGCTTATAACCAGGATTAGAGCAAATAAAAATTTTAAAGAAAATATCTGTGTTTCTTCAACCTGGTTGAATCCATAAAAAAATCTTAACGGATATGGAAAAATAAAAATCTTCAGGTAAAACAAAAATGAGGATATTGCAAATCCTATTTTTTTTAAAAATGAGTGGTTTTGATAGAGGGGATTTTCTTGAATGAAAAAGACACGATCGTAATCATCATTTGAAACTAGCGCTTTTCGGATTAATTTTTTTCCTACGAACGGAACTATAAGTAATGCAGATAACCATATCCAATTTGTTTCTTTTCTGTAGAAGTATATTGCCATTATAGGTAAAGCGAAAAGAAAAATTATTCCATCTCTTTTTGAGAAGAATGAAAATAAAAAGAATACAACTCCAAAAACAAAGTGAGAATATTTTTTATTTGTAAGAAATGATAACATATATCTGCACATGAGTAATCCGAATGCCATGGCTAAAATTTCATCTCTGTTTTTTAGGCTAGCGACAACTTCTGAATGTAGTGGATGCACAGCGTAAAGAATGCAAATCAAAAAAATTAATAGTCCATAGCTTTCTCTGAATAGAAATAAAAGAAAGCGATAAAGAACTATAATTGCAAGGCCGTATAATATTATATTTATTAAATGTGAAATTCTAGGGTTGGCCCCAAAAATAGAATGTTCCAGAGCATAAGATGCCTTAACTATAGGTCTGTATTCATAATTGTATTTTGTTTCTGAGCCTTCTGTATAATGTGAAGTGAATATTTTTTTAATTCCCCTTATACCATTTTTATAAAGTGTATTTTTCCCTGTAACAAATTCATCGTCTAAGTTGTACCCGTTATTAATCGTATTTGAAAAGGTTAAAAAGGTCAATAAAAAAAGGATGATTTCAAATTTGTTTTTTTTTAAGAATTCGTTTTTTGAAATTTTTGAATCATTTTTTTTTTTCATCCTAAAAAATCTTATTTGTTTGCGACCACAAAATTTTTTACATCTTTTTCGTTGATGCTTTTGTCACAAAGAATGATAAGTCGTTCTATAGAATTTCTGAATTCACGGATATTTCCTGTCCAATTAATTTTTTGTAGTTCCTTAATTGCCTCCTTACTGATTGTTTTATTTGACATTCCATATTCACTACAAATGCTTTGAATAAAATGTTCGGCAAGTAACGGAATATCTTCTAACCTGTCGTTCAGGGCCGGTACATGTATTGGAACAACATTCAGTCTGTGAAAAAGGTCTTCTCTGAAATTTCCCTTTTCAATTTCTTTTTTCAAATCTTTATTTGTTGCTGCTAACACCCTTACATTCACTTTAATTTCTTTGTCACCTCCAACACGTGTAATTTTGCTTTCCTGAAGCGCTCTTAGAACTTTGGCTTGTGCACTCAAACTCATATCTCCGATTTCATCTAAAAACAATGTTCCATTTTCTGCTTGCTCAAATTTTCCTTTGCGCTGAGCAATTGCGCTGGTAAACGCTCCTTTTTCATGTCCGAACAATTCGCTTTCAATCAAATCACCGGGTATTGCAGCACAATTTACTTCAATAAGCGGCCCTGTTAATCTTTGACTTTTTTCATGAATCGACCTCGCAACCAACTCCTTTCCGCTTCCGTTAGGTCCTGTTATCAATACACGTGTATCTACAGGTGCAACTTTTTCTATCAGGATTTTGATTTTTTCTAAAGCCTCGGAAGTTCCTATCATTTCATAGCTCTTTGCTATTTTCTTTTTTAGTGTTTTGGTTTCCTTTACTAAGCTTCCTTTGTCCAATGCGTTTCTAACGGTTACCAACAGTCTATTTAAATCAATTGGCTTAGATAGGAAATCATACGCGCCTTTTTTTACCGCTTCCACCGCTGTATCTATGTTGCCGTGTCCACTCATCATCACAATACTTGAAGATATACCGGAACCTGTTATTTTATTTAAAAACTCAAGCCCATCCATCTTAGGCATTTTAATGTCGCAAAGAATCAATTCATAGTTCGAATTTTTGGCCATTTCGAATCCTTCCGCGCCATCGCATGCTTCATCAACTTTGTATTTCTCAAACTCTAAAATTTCCCTGAGTGATTTACGTATGCTCTTTTCATCATCAATTAAAAGTAAATTTGCCATTGAATAATTTTGATTTAAAAATAATGAAAATACAGGACAAATAGACCTTAAAAATCCCATACATTTGAACCGTGGATTTAGATTTTACTAATAAAAACCCTAAACTTTTTTATTCAAAGGAAAATTTCCCTGAGTTGAAAATACTAGAGGAAAATTACAAGCTGATTTTAGGTGAACTCCAATCGCTACTATCAAATACCGGAAATGGATTTTGGCTTAGCACATTTCCTGATTATGTGTTTTCTGAAAAAGGTAACAAATGGAAAGTTTTTACTTTTCAGTTTTTTGGCATTAAGCATCTTGCTAATTGCAGAATTTGCCCCGTTACAACAGCATTACTTTCTAAAATACCAAATTTGGTTTCTGCAGATTTTTCTTTTCTTCCGGCAGGAACTTCAATAAATCCGCACAAGGGTTTTACAAGAATGGTTTTGAGGGCACATCTTGGTTTGATAGTTCCCGATGATTGCGGCATAAGGGTAGGGGATAAGACTAAAAAATGGATTGAAGGTGAATTGTTGATTTTTGATGATTCTTTCGAGCATGAAGCATGGAACAGAAGCAATCATGACCGTTTTGTATTGATGCTGGATATAGTTAATCCATTATGGAATTACAATTCTGATCAAGTAAATAGATACAAAATAGAAAACTTAAATGATGAATTCATGCTGTCTATGTTTCCAAGAGAAAGGTGGATTGAATTTCTAGATAAGGGTTATTTTGATCTTCCATATGCACTTTAGTCTGACCTTCCTCATTTCATAAAGAGCTTAAAATATTTATTTTAGAAAAAGTATTTTATAAAATTTAAGATGGGAAGACTATCCGGTAAAAGTATATTAATAACGGGCGCGGCCTCAGGCATGGGTAAAGCAATGGCTTTGCTTTTTGCTTGTGAAGGAGCAAAGGTTTCACTTTTTGATTCAAATGCAAATGGGTTGAAAGATGCAAAGAATGTTATTGAGTCGAAAGGAGAAAAAGCATTAATTTTTTGTGGAGACGTTTCAGAAGAAAAAGATTGTAATAATTTTTATAAAGAATCTTTGAAAGAGTTTAAAAAAATTGATGTACTGGTAAATAATGCAGGGATAATGGATGATTTTTTACCGGTTGATAAACTTAAAAATGAGGTCTGGAAAAGGGTAATGTCAGTGAACCTGGAAGGACCATTTTTTCTTAGCAGGCTGGTTATTCCACATTATTTAGAAAAAAGAAGTGGTAACATTCTTAATATTTCCTCTGTTGGTGGTAGTAATGGTGCACGTGCCGGCGCGGCCTATACATCGTCAAAACATGCCCTTATAGGACTTACAAAAAATATTGCTTTTATGTATGCAAATGATGGAATCCGATGTAATGCAATTGCCCCAGGAGGTGTAAAAACAAACATCGGAGTAAATATGAAGCCGGATGAATTCGGTTACAGTCGTTGTACTTCGGGAGGTGGCAATATGCCAAGAATGGGCGAACCTGATGAAATTGCCGGCACAGCTCTATTTCTTGTGTCTGATGACTCTTCTTTTGTAAACGGAGCCGTAATTACGGCAGATGGTGGATGGACTGCATATTAATTCTTGCCGTAAAGTTCTTCGCGCTGTTTTTTTACGTTTTCATCCATCAAAAATTCATCGTAGGTAAGTTTTTTGTCTATAATTCCTCTTGGAGTAAGTTCTATTATTCGGTTGGCTACCGTTTGCATGAATTCATGATCGTGAGAGGTGAAAAGCACTGTACCGGTAAAATCTTTCAAACTATCATTAAATGATATTATGCTTTCCAGGTCGAGGTGATTGGTGGGTTCATCCAACATCAGAAAATTAGCATTGGCCAGCATCATTCTAGAAACCATACATCTTACTTTCTCACCACCAGATAAAACTTTACAGCTTTTTAAAACCTCTTCACCTGCGAATAACATCTTACCTAAAAATCCGCGTATGTATGTTTCATCTTTGTCGGTACTGAATTGTCTAAGCCAATCCATCAGGTTATAATCAGTTTCAAAATATTTGCTGTTGTCGTTGGGTAAATAGGTATTTGTGATGGTTGTTCCGAACTGAAAATTTCCGGAATCAGCACTATCCTCTCCATTAAGAATATTAAAAAGAGAGGTAATTGCCAAATGATTTTTCGCAATAAAAGCAATCTTATCGCCCTTTTGAACATTGATGTTAACTTTTGAAAAAAGCAGACCATCAGAATTTGATTTAGATAGATTTTCTACATGTAAGATCTGGTCACCGGCCTCACGTTCTTGTTTGAAAATAATCCCCGGATATCTTCTGGTACTCGGAGGAATTTCTTCTACAACAAGTTTCTCTAGAAGTTTTTTTCTTGATGTAGCTTGTCTTGATTTACTCGCATTGGCACTGAATCTTCTTACGAAATCCTGCAATTCACTTCTTTTATCTTCAACTTTTTTATTTTGATCTGCTTTCTGTCTCAATGCCAATTGCGACGCTTGATACCAGAATGAATAATTTCCTGTGTAGGTAGAAATTTTTCCATAATCAATATCACAAATCTTTGTACATACGGCATCCAAAAAATGTCTATCGTGAGAAATAACAATAACTGTGTTTTCAAAATCAGCCAAAAAATCTTCCAGCCAGGTGATTGTTTCCACATCCAGGTCGTTGGTTGGCTCGTCCATTAGTAAAATATCCGGATTTCCAAATAGAGCTTGAGCAAGTAAAACTCGAACTTTTTCTTTACCCGTAAGTTCTTTCATTATTTTATAATGAATTCCTTCCGATATTCCTAAGTTGCTCAACATACCTGCGGCATCGCTTTCAGCATTCCAGCCATTCATTTCAGCAAACTCTGCCTCTAACTCAGATGCTTTTATACCGTCTTCTTCGCTAAAATCTGGCTTTGCATAAATAGTATCTTTTTCAAGCATCAGATTATACAATCTTTTGTTGCCCATAATCACTGTTTGCAGAACAGGGAATTCATCAAACTCAAAGTGATTCTGCTTAAGAACGCTCATTCTTAGTCCCGGAGTAATGCTCACTTGTCCTTTATTTGGTTCTATTTCCCCGGAAAGAATCTTCATAAAAGTAGATTTTCCGGCTCCGTTTGCTCCTATTATTCCATAGCAGTTGCCTGGGGTGAAACTTAGATTAACCTCATCAAACAATGGCTTCTTACCATATTGAAGAGTTACATTAGATACTGTTATCATTTAATTTTTAAAATCGCGCAAAGATAAAAATGTAATCCTCAAAATTGATTGACGTAGTTATTTTTTATATTTCTTATACAGATTTAAATCAATAAGTTTTTCCAATTTGTGAAAAAAAGTAAAAATCTGTATTTTTTTTTAGTATCATGTAACTTATGTTTTTGTTTGGCGTAATAAACCATTGTAAACATTAAACAAATAATTATTCAAACACTATTACAATTCATGTCAGTTAGTCAATCGAAAAGATCCGGAGCTCTTCAACTGATGAGTGGCATGAATACAGTCCGCCAACTGTTCTTTTGATGTAATAGTGGGAATAATTGAAATCCCCTGATTTATTAACCTTTTCAATTTGAACTCGGATTTTTCCGGGTTTGAAAAGAATTTAAAACCAAAAACCATGAATGCAACTGGAGCTCAACTCCCTTTTGAGCAGGGAGGAAATTTAAATCATCTGAATGGATTGAATAACAAAAATTTTAATCCTAAATACCACGCTACCAAAGACCAGATGAATTTGGAACAAATGCAGGTTGAAAAATCTAAAAATGACCCAAGATTTTTTGCCCCAATTTATAATCGTTATTATAAGCAAATTTTTTCTTACGTGTTTCAGCGCATGCAGGATAAAGAAATTGCATCTGATGTAACCGCGCAGGTTTTTTTAAAAGCACTTACCAATATACACAGATACGAATTTAAAGGCGTTCCATTTGCCAGTTGGTTATACAGGATAGCACAGAGTGAGGTTTATCAGAACTTTAGAGACAGGAAAAGTAATAAAACCGTGAATACTGACATTGGCGATCTTAGAATTGTTTTTGATGAAATAGAGGAGTCGTTGTATGAGGAGTATACACCGCACGTAATGAAGCTGGTAAAAGAGTTGCCTGAGAAAGATTTGAGATTAGTCGAAATGAGGTTTTTCGAAAAGATGCCTTTCAAGGATATTGCAGATCACTTTGGGATAACAGAAAATAATGCAAAAGTTAGATTGTATCGTGTACTTGAAAGAATAAAAAAAGTAATTGTAAAAAAATAGTGGTTTGTTTTAGGTTAGGGGATGTGCCGGATTGAATTTTCAATCCGGCTTTCCTTTTTTAAATCTTATACCTTAAACTAAAAACAAAATTTCTACCTGGTGCGCTGATTCCACTCGCAAAAACTCTGTAATGCTGATTAGTAATATTTTCCACTCCAAATGTTGCTCTGAAATTATTTGTAATCTGCCAGCTTGTTCTTAAATTAAAGGTAGCCCATGCAGGCATTCCGTTAGCTGTTGCATAGTTCAGATTATCTTCCCCGCTTGGGCTATAATCTTCCAGTTTTTTTGCTGCAGAGTATCTTGCAAAAAATTCTGCTTCAAATTTTTTTGTTCTGTAGGTTAAACTGCTCTGTCCGTAAGTTGGGGCTATATGATCTAAGGGAACATAGTTTCTTGCTTCAGAAATATAATAAGTTCCAACAGTTGTGTTTAATGAAGTTTTGAGAGAGAAATTTTCATCAATATCATACACAACAACTAGATTGCTTCCGTAAATGAAGGCCTGGTCGGCATTTTGTTGCGATTGAACTTTACTCATAACTCCGGCGTATAAAATAGAATCTTGCCCGTTGAACTTCGTGTTTCTGGTTACTATTGCGTTGTTAAGTATGGTGTTAAAAAATACTGCAGAAATCTTTAGTTTATCGTTCCAGGTTTTATTTATTCCCAATTCTGTATTATAAGCATATTCCGGTTTTAAATTTTCATTTGGGATGATGAGTAGCCCGGGTGTACTTTCAAAGACTTTGGTGGCATCATCAACGTTTGGCACCCTAAAACCTGTAGAGAACAATGAATTAATTTGCCAATCGTTACCCGGCTTATAAATCAGCGCAAGATTTCCTGTTACTGCAGTATTTGTACGCCTTACCTCTTTAAACGGAAAAGGATAAAAAGTGGTGTCTCTGAAATTGTTTTCCATTTTTGTATATGAAAATCTCAAACCACCATTTAAATTTAATTTATCGTTGATTTTAATATTGTTGTTTAAATAAATTGCACCAGTTGTGAATGTACTTCCACCATCAGGATATCTTGTTGCGGCTTTACTTGCTGTGTCTAAAATAATATTTCTACTTTCAGCACTAGAAGTAACATCATTGTGAGTTAATTCTATTCCATATTTCAATTCATTTCTTAAACCAATCATTTTAGAGAAATCAGAATTGAAGCTCTTAACGTTCACATTTTCCAATTGCACGTTTCGGTAATTATTATTAAAACCTCTTATGTTTCTGCCCTGTTCAATTTTTTGATAGGCTGTAATGATCCTTGCATTGTCATAAATGACTGTTTTACCCGTTAGCCACAAATTGTAAGAAATGAGCATCCGATTTTGCTTATACCACCACTCAGCCCACTTCAAATTTCCTCCGCTTAAGTCCGTTAAACGGTCATAGCGTGGCATATTGTTATTCTGGCTTAATTGAAAATTGATTCCATGAGTAATATCATCGTTTTGTTTGAAATTAATACGTTGCATGAAATCCAGTTGTTGATAAGCGCTTCCCCTTTGTAAATCTGGATTACTGTTTACTAGCATAGAGTCTTTTCCGTTAATTCTCTCAACATAGTAATATCTTTTTCCAAAAGCGGTATCACCTCTATCTCTGAACCTCCCGGACAATAAGTCTCCAAAATCACTCCAGTTAATATTAGTAAGAAATGCAAGCTTCTTTGTTCCAATATTAAAATCCAGATGGCCGGTTTTTTCTGAGTTTGCCGAAGAATAGCGCATCATTGCATTTGCTTTTACCAACAATTTATTTTCTGTACTAAATTTGGCGTTTTTAGTGTAAAAATGCATCACACCGCCCAACGCATCGCTTCCGTAGGCTACAGAGCTGGGTCCAAAAACTATTTCTGTTTTTTCAAGCATACTGTTGTCTATGGTCATTACGTCTTGTAAATGTCCGGCTCTGTAAATTGCATTGTTCATACGTATTCCATCTATAACCAATAATACTCTACTCGCTTCAAATCCTCTAATGATTGGGCTACCACCTCCTGCCTGACTACGCTGAACCATTACGCCCATATTTTGAATAAGATCAGCGCTTGTTTGTGAATTTGTAAACTCAATCCCACGTTGATTAATTATACTCATGTGATACGGAACATTGGTTATACTATCCTGTGTACGAGAGGCAGATAATACAATCTCATTCAGATTAACTGACCTAGACATCATAAAAATCTCAGATTGTCCTTGAATCATTCCTTTCCATGTGAAGTAGTCCGGATGATACATCCACAACGTGTCTTTGGTATTCAATGTAGATAAGTCTGCTTTTCCAAATAAATTTGAAACTATCCTTTTTCCGTTTCGGTCTTGAATGCTCACATTTTTTATTAGATCTGCGTTAGAGTTGTCTCTAATAATTATGTTTTGTGTCTTTCCTAGTTGCAATGACCAAGTAAAAAGGAATGAAAAAAATATTTTTTTCATCTTTTAAAATTTAATTTTAAATAAATAGGTTATTCCTTGCATAAAATCGCAAGGATTTTAGTTAGCTATATGGAAATTAAATTTTCGGAGGTGGGGTAGAAATATATATATAGGTTTCTTTTAACTCTATATTTGATAGCGGGTAAATGCCTGATTTGGTGTAAAATTTAATGTTAAGCCTATCGTTGTTTGTTTGAATGAATTTTTTTGTAATAAAATGAAATACAACTTTCAATGGTTCTTTTCCTATACTCTTAGAAATCTCATCGTTCATTAACTGATCGAGGTTTTTGAAAAGATTCTCTTCAGTTTTATCGCTAATTACTTTTAATGTTTTTGTATATTCTGTTGATTGTTCAGATATCAGGTCATAAAGATTTCCTCTGTAAAAAAATTCATCATCATTTACCCATTTTAAATTTTCAAATTCAGCTTTGTTCAATGAAAATGTAATTAATTCTTCTTCCTTTAGACCGTATTTGATTTTCTTTTTTAATTCACTTCGGATAGATTTCTGAATGATTTTAACGCCAATATATCCACCAGAGCTAAATATTAATACTGTAAAAAGACCAATATATAATATTATCTGTTTGGTTTTCATTAGATACAAATATCGAAATTTAAATCCTTTTTTAATTGCTTTTCTATTAAATTTAGTACGTTGTTATCATTACTTTGTTTTTCGTAATTTTGACATTAAAATCCTGATTATATGAAAAAGATAATTTTTACTCCTGACGCTCCAACTCCTATAGGCCCATACAGTCAGGCGGTCATTGTTGGTGACACGTTGTACATGTCAGGCCAAATTGCTCTTGACCCGATAACCAACAAAATTGTAAAGGCTTCTATAAAAGAGGAAACCAAAATGGTAATGGAAAATATGAGTGCAGTTTTAAAAGCGGCAGACATGACTTTCGATAATGTTGTAAAGGTTACAATTTTTCTTTCTGATATGAATAATTTCGTACATGTCAACGAAGTTTATTCAGCATACTTTACTAAAGATTTTCCTGCCAGAGCAACAATTCAGGCGGCAAGACTTCCTAAGGATGCTAATGTAGAAATTAGTTTGGAGGCTAAGGTTTTTTAGTGAGGTTATTACGTTTTTTTTAAGCTTATTACCATATAGGTTTTAATAAGTTTTCTAGTTTTAAAAAGAGTTTTTATTGTAAAAAGTATCTTTGTGAAATATGTCAAAGTTTACGTTGGAGTCTGATTTTTCTTATGATTTCACGCTTTTTGGTATTTCTTGCCATGAAACCGAGTATCGTCTATGCTTCATGCTAAATCGTGAATTAGGATTTAATTTTGTTAGAGAAAGGTCTTTAGAAATAAATTCAAAAAAACTCAAGCAAACCTTTGGTTTTTCAATTTTCTCATCAGAAGATACGCAAACACTTGAGAAAATATATTTAATTTGTAATTACAATAAAAATGTAAAAAGCGAACCATTAGTTACTAGTGGCGTTTTTCAATCAGGACTATTTGACAATGCACCGGAATTTGCACAAGCAAGAACGTTATTGATTCCTGAAAAACCTGACATAGATTTTTTCCTTTTGTTACCTTTGAGTTTTTCTGAAAGTTTCATTTCAAGCATTCAGGAAAAATTAAACAAGTTGGAAAATATTTTAAGTTGTGTTGAAATAAATCCTGATTCACTTGACTCAAAAATTAACTTACTCTTTTAAATTATGAAATTCGATCCACTTGAAAATAAAACCAAAATTGTAGCCACAATGGGACCTGCTACCTCAGATATCAATGTTCTTGAACAAATGATAAATGAGGGTCTAGATATCTGTAGAATAAATTTCTCACACGGTGATTACGATGCTGTTGTTAGTACAGTTAACAACATACGAAACTTAAACAAGAAGCTCGGTAAACATGTAGGAATACTTGCAGACTTACAAGGTCCAAAACTTCGAATTGGAGTTGTTAAAAATAACACTGCTGAGTTAAAAGCAGGAAACGAGTTCATAATTACTACAAGGGAATGTGAAGGTGATGATAACAGATGCTACATAACTTACGAGCAGTTTCCTCAAGATGTAAGAGTAGGAGAGATGGTTCTTATTGATGATGGAAAACTTTCATTAAAAGTGATTGAGACCAATGGAAGAGATCTTGTAAAAACAGTAGTGGTAAACGGTGGAATTTTGTCCTCGAAAAAAGGAGTTAATCTACCGAACACAAAGGTTTCATTACCTAGTCTTACACTAAAAGATTTAAGAGATTTGGATTTTGCACTGGAACATGATTTTGATTGGATTGGGTTATCTTTTGTTCGAACAGTTACTGATATTGTTGAACTAAAGGACATTATCAGAAGCAAGGGGAAAAAATCACGAGTTATAGCAAAAATTGAAAAACCTGAAGCAATTAAGGAAATTGATAAGATTATTGAAGTAACGGATGGCGTAATGGTTGCTAGAGGTGATCTTGGAGTTGAATTACCTCTTGAAGATGTTCCTGTTCTTCAGAAAATGATTGTAAACAAGTGTATCAACGCAGGAAAGCCTGTAATCATAGCTACTCAAATGATGGAAAGTATGATTACAAATTATGCCCCAACACGTGCCGAGGTAAACGATGTGGCAAATGCAGTAATGGATGGAGCTGATGCAGTTATGTTAAGTGCTGAGACCTCGGTGGGTAAATATCCTGTTAAAGTTATAGAGATAATGAGACGGATTATTTCACGGGTTGAGATAGAAGATAATTTATACTGGAAATCTCATCCACCGGAAAAGAAAAATGTTACTTTCATTACTGACAGTATTTGCTACACTGCCTGTGAATTAGCACACCATGCCGGTGTAAAAGCCATTATTTCAATGACCAATAGCGGTTACACCGCCTATAAATTGGCAAGCCATCGTCCAAAATCAGGAATATTTATTTTTACTGATAATCAATCCTTACTAACGGCATTAAGTCTTGTTTGGGGGGTGCGTGGTTTTTACTATGATAAATATGTTAGCACAGATGAAACAATAAGCGATCTTAAACAATTACTTGTTAAAGGTGGTTTCGTTAAAACAGATGATTTGGTAATCAATATTGCGAGCATGCCCATGAAAGACAAAGGTAGAACCAACATGCTCAAGCTTTCCTACGCAACCTAATTTCTTGAAAAAGAAAGTTCTAATAATAACTTATTATTGGCCTCCAAGTGGAGGAAGTGGTGTTCAACGCTGGCTCAAGTTTGTAAAATATTTGCCGCAGTTTGGTTGGGAACCTGTAGTCTATACAGTAAAAGAGGGTGAGTTCCCCGTTATTGATGAAAGTTTGATAAAAGAAATTCCTGAAGGAATAAAGGTAATCAAACAACCAATTTGGGAACCCTTTGGCATTTACAAAAAACTTACTGGAAAAAAGAAATCAGAACAATTTGGACATGGTTTCGCAGGTGAAAAAAATGAAAAAGGGATTACACGCCTAATAAAAGATTTTGCGATTTGGGTTAGAGGAAATTTTTTTATTCCAGATGCTAGAAAATTCTGGATAAAGCCCTCGGTTAAATTTCTTCGAGCCTACCTCAAGGAAAATAAAATAGAATACATAATTACCACAGGACCTCCACATAGCCTTCATGTTATTGGTTTGGAATTGAAAAAAAGTATCCCAATAAAATGGATTGCTGATTTTAGAGATCCGTGGACGGGTGTTTATTATTTCCCTGAACTAAAGCTAAGTACTTCCGCCATGAAGAAGCATAGGCAATTGGAATTCTCAGTTTTGAGTGAAGCGGATAAAATAATAAGTGTAGGTAAAACCTTAAAAGAAAACCTGATTCAACTTTGTGGAAAAGATTTCAATTCTGAAAAAATTGAAGTAATAACCAATGGTTTTGATTACGATAATATTGAACAAGTTGAATATCCTAAACGTTTTAATTTGGTTTATACAGGGCTTTTTTCAAAAGATCAGAATCATTTGGCATTGTGGGAAGCGATTGCCAATTGTTGCAATGCCAATTCAGATTTTAATAAGGCAATCACAATTGATTTATATGGAAAAATCGACCCTTCAGTTCTTGCGTCTATTAATCAATTTAATTTAAGGGATAAGGTTAGATTATATAATCATGTGGGTTTACTGGAAGTTGGAAAAATTCAACGTAATGCTGCAATATTACTTCTTTGTATCAATCATTATCC
>JBKCIQ010000194.1:0-39401 GCA_046302135.1 Bacteroidota bacterium
ATATTATAAAATTTTTTCAAATATATTTTGGTTAATTTAGAGCCGCTTTTATTTGTAGCGATGCGGAAAATTATTGCTTTAATTTTGGTTTTACCTTTCCTAATTTCTTTTGAACGAAATTCACACTCGTCATCAGATGATAAATCAAAGGAGGTAATTAATAAGTTGTTGACTTCAATAGATAAAATCCACACCTTAAAATGGACTTTAAAGGTTATAGAGCGGATAGACGGTAAAGAAAAACATTATGGTTCTTCAGTGAAAATGTGTACACAACCAAGAAAGTTGTACATAAACATAAAAGGTACCGAGGTGCTTTGGGTTGAGGGTATCAATGATGGTAAAGCACTTATTCATCCAAGTTCATTTCCTTTCTTTAATATGAATCTAGATCCCCTTGGAAGTTTAATGCGAGATGGTCAGCATCATACAATACATGAAATGGGTTTTAGCTATATGGGTGAGATAATTAGAAATTTTGTAACACTTGCCGGAGAAAATTTCAACGATTCATTCAAATACATTGGAGAGGAAGACCATAATAATGTTAAGTGTCATAAAATACTCATTAGGAACAATCAGTTCAAATACCTTGATTATAAGGTTAAAAAAGGTGAAACCATGATAACAATTGCGCGCAAATTTAAGGTTGGAGAGTATATGATTCTTGAAAATAACAAGAAACATGATAACTATAAAGATATTAAGGAGGGTGAGATTATAAAAGTTCCTAATGGATATGCGAAAAATGTAACTTTATACATTGATAAGCTTTATTATTTACCAATAGGGATAAAAGTTGAAGATGATAAAGGACTTTACGAGCAATATGAATACTTTTATCTTCAATACAATCCAAAAATATCAGATGAAGAATTTACGAAAGGATATAAAGATTATAAGTTCTAAATAATTTTCCGGTATGATTTTAAATTTATTAATTCACAGTCGTTTTAAGGCGTTTTGGTTAATTCCTTTTTTTTTTCTCTCTGGTTTTTTTTTCGCACAGAATTTACCTCCCGGTACCTACACCTCTACTAACAAGAAAGCAATAAAGTATTTTAAAAAGGCTGAAAAAGCCATTTCTTCAGGAAATAATATTGACGCAGAGGCCTATTGTCAAAAAACGATTTCTTCTGATGCAAATTTTGCTGAGGCTTATACCATGTTGGGTTACATTTACATGGACTCAAAAAAGTATGAACTTGCATCTGAGAATCTTGAAAAGTCTGTGCAGATTGCCGGTAGATATTTCCCAAACAATTATTATCAGCTAGGTGAAATTTATTACTATACCGGCAAATATTCCTTGGCAACAAAAAATTTCAATCAATTTTTATCCATTCAACGCGTCAATCCGAATATCAAAACCAAGGCAGAGTATCTTAAAGTTTGTTCAGTTTTCGGAGATTCGGCTATGAAGAATCCCAAGGTTTTTCAGCCAAAAAATTGTGGAATTTCTATTAATACTCCGGACTTTGAATATTTCCCTACTGTCACGGCTGACAATTCTACCTTCTATTTCACAAGAAAGGTTAACCAAAAAAATTATTGCTCTGAATCAAATGATCAGGAAGATTTTTTTTACACTGTAAAAGATGAAAAAGGAAATTGGAAAAATGCAGTATCATTTAAAGAAATTAATTCTGAATGCAATGAAGGTGCGCCAAATATTAGCTCCAACGGGCAGTTTATGTTCTATACTTCATGTGGTGACATCAGCAATCAATATGGTCCCTCAAAAGAAAAAGGATATGGAAGCTGTGATATTTTTTATTCAGATAAAATTTCAGGTAAATGGTCAAGGCCGGTTAACATAGGTCAACCTGTGAATTCTCAACATTGGGAAACACAGCCTAGTTTTTCCTCAGATGGTAAAACATTATATTTTATAAGAGGTCTTGTAGGACGCGATGGAAAAAAGAAGGGAGATGTGTATTATTCCGAAATTGGTGCAGACAATCGTTTCGGTGCTCCGGTAAAACTAGGCCCTAACATAAATACTGATGAATCTGAAGAATCGGTATTTATTCATCCTGATAACATGACGCTTTATTTTGCTTCAAATGGCAGAATAGGAATGGGTGGTATGGATATTTATATGAGTAAAAGACAAGCTAATGGTGAGTGGGGACCCGCGATAAATCTTGGCTACCCAATAAATACTTGTAATGAGGAAAACAGTTTATTGGTTGATCCATCGGGTCAATTGGCATATTTTGCAAGCGACAGGGAAGGAGGTTACGGTAATTTGGATATTTACTATTTCAATTTACCAAATGAATTTCAACCGGAAAAAATTACTTATTCAAAAGGTTTAGTTTATGATTCAATTACAAGGAAACCACTTTCGGCAAGTTTTGAATTGATTGATCTGGAAAGTGGTAAAACCTTAGCTACATCTTTTTCAAACTCTAACGGTAATTTTTTGGTTACACTTAACGCTAACCGTAACTATATGGCTAACGTTTCTAAAGATGGTTATCTTTTTTATTCTGAAAAGTTCAGATTAAAAGAGGTGTCTACAGATTTCAATAAGCCATTTTTACTTAATATTCCAATGTTGCCGATTGATACAGGTAAATCAACTGTACTCAAGAATGTTTATTTTGATAGCGATAAATTTGACCTTAGAAATGAATCTTTTCCAGAGTTGAATAAACTTTCAACATTCATGAAAGATAATCCCGAGATTTCGATAGAGATTTCCGGTCATACTGATAATTTGGGAGATAAAAATGCCAACCAAACTTTATCCCTCAATCGTGCTAATGCTGTACGTGAATATCTTATAAAGGCGGGTGTAAACGGAGACAGACTTATTGCGAGTGGTTATGGAGCATTGAAGCCAATTTATCCCAATGACACGGAACAAAATAGGCAATTAAACCGAAGAACTGAGTACAGGATAATAGGAACCAAGAATGCAAAAATTAGAATTGAAACTCTTAAAAAATCTGATGACAAGAAAATGAATGGAGTAAAAAACAAGAAATAAATTTTAAAATGTCAACTAAGAAAAAAAATTTATCTAAGTCTGAAGGAGCTGATATTCCGAGTGCTGAAGGATTAAAATTCGGAATTGTTGTTTCTGAATGGAATTCAGAAATTACCTCCTCGTTATGCTCTGCCGCTATTTCTACATTGGAAGAGTACGGAGCGGAAACTGAACATATTATTAAAAAATTTGTTCCGGGAAGTTTTGAATTGACGCTCGGCGCTCAGTGGATGGCAGAGCATACAGCTGTTGATGCAATTATCTGTTTGGGGTGTGTGATTCAAGGTGAAACCAGGCATTTCGATTTTATTTGCGACGCAGTTTCGCACGGAATCACTCAGCTAAATATTAAATTCTCAAAACCGATTATTTTTGGTGTACTTACCACAGAGAATATGCTACAGGCAAAGGCCAGAGCAGGAGGTAAACATGGAAATAAAGGAGTGGAATCGGCCGTTACTGCAATTAAAATGCTTTCACTCAAAAAATCTTTCACACACAAAAAGAAAATTGGATATTGAATTTTATTTGAATTTTTCTTTAAGGTATTGTCCTGTATAACTTTCAGTACATTTTAATAAATCTTCTGGAAATCCCTGAAATACAAGATTCCCGCCTTTTTCTCCGCCTTCAGGTCCTAGGTCAATTATCCAATCTGCAGATTTAATAACATCCAGATTGTGCTCAATAACTAGCAAGCTGTGCCCATTATCCAGTAGTGCGCTAAATGCTGTTAGTAATTTATGAATGTCATGAAAATGTAAACCGGTAGTTGGTTCGTCAAAAATAAATAGTGTATGCTCCTGTTTAGAACCTGCGGCAATAAAAGATGCCAGTTTGATTCGTTGAGCCTCACCTCCGCTCAGTGTACTCGACGATTGCCCCAGCTGAACATATCCCAAACCTACATGTTGTAAGGGAAACAATTTTTCTACTATTTTTTTTGCAATTCGGTTCTCCTTTTCATCCCTGAAAAAAACCATTGCATCATCAACTGTCATTTCAAGGATATCCGAAATATTTTTTCCTTTAAAAGATACTTCAAGTGTTTCTTCCTTAAATCTTCTTCCTTTACACTCTTCGCATTTCATTTTAATATCAGCCATGAATTGCATCTCTATAGTGATTTCCCCTTCTCCCTCACAAACTTCACATCTGCCGCCTTCCACATTAAATGAAAAATGTGAAGACTTATAGCCGCGCATTTTTGATACCGATTGATCTGCGTATAAATTTCTTATTTCCTCATAGGCTTTCAAATAGGTTACGGGATTCGAGCGGGATGATTTTCCAATAGGGTTTTGATCAACGTACTCAATTTGTTTGATTGATTTATAGTTGCCTGAAAAAAATTCTTTTGCCTGAGTTTCATTGTAGTATCCTTCAATATGTTTTTTAAGATGAGGAAGAATTACCTTTTTGACTAAAGTAGATTTTCCTGAACCACTAACACCTGTTACCACAGATAAGGAATTTAGTGGAAATTTTACATTGAGATTTTTTAAATTGTTTTCTTGTGCGGCTTTAAATTCAATAAAAACATTTGACTTTCTTCTTAAGCTTGGGATTTCAATTTTTAGTTGATTGTTTAGGTACTGGGCTGTTAAACTCTTTTTTTCTTTCTTTAAATCTGGATGAGTACCTTGAAATACAATTTCTCCTCCATGACTCCCTGCTTCAGGACCTATGTCAATTAACTCATCCGCATTACGCATAATGTCTTCATCGTGCTCAACTATTATTACTGTATTTCCGAGTTCTTTCAAAGATTTTAAAACACCAATCAGACGTTCTGTGTCTCTCGAATGAAGACCGATGCTGGGTTCATCTAGAATGTACATGCTTCCAACCAAAGAACTCCCAAGTGATGTTGAAAGATTAATTCGCTGAGATTCGCCTCCGCTTAATGTATTTGCTACGCGGTTGAGATTTAAATATCCTAAACCTACATCACAAAGAAATTTTATCCTTGAATTAATTTCAATCAATAGGCGTTTAGCAATAGTTGCATCATTTTCGTCTAGAATCAAATTTTCAAAAAATAGTTTCAGTTGATTTACCGGTAATAAAACCAATTCTGAGAGACATTTTTCCGCAATTTTTACATTATTGGCATCTTTCCTTAACCTGGTTCCATTGCAATCAGGGCAACTTGTTTTTCCTCTATATCGCGCAAGCATAACGCGATACTGAATTTTATAACTCTTCGATTCTAAATATTCAAAAAAGTCAACTATGCCGCTTACTTTTTTGTTACCATTCCACAATAAATCAAATTGAGATTTACTCAGTTCAGCTATCGGTTTATGAACAGGAAAATTATATTCGTGTGCTTTTTGAATAAAGTATTTTTTGTACTCCTGCATTGATTCTCCGTTCCAGCAAACCACCGCATTTTCATAAACAGAAAGATTTTTATTAGGAATTACTAAATCAGGATCAATTCCGATTATACTGCCAAACCCTTCACATTTTTTACAGGCTCCAATTGGGTTGTTAAAGGTGAAAAAATTTACATCAGGTTCTTCAAAAGCTATTCCATCCATTTCAAACCTATCGGTATATGAAATTACTTCATTATTGTTTTTTTCATCTGAAATGTTCAATACACACTCACCTTGTCCTTCGTAAAATGCAGTTTGAACCGAATCACTTAAACGGTTAGCAGTTTCTTCCTTATCAGTGAACTCATCTAATACCACGCGATCAATAAGTAAATACAACTGATCATTTGATTTCAACTTTAAAATTTCATCTTCCTCAATTTTTCTAACTTCACCATTATACAGAACACGTGAGAAGCCCTGTTGTCTGAGTATATTAAGTTGTTGTTTAAGGGTTCTTTTTTCAAGAAGAAAAATTCTTGAAAGGATGAGTACCTTGTTTCCGTTAGAAAGTGAAAGAATTTTATCTACAACATCTGAAACCTTATGTCTTTTGACCTGTTTACCACTTACTGGTGAGTAGGTTTTTCCAATCCTTGCAAACAATAATTTAAGATAATCGTAAATTTCAGTTGTTGTTCCAACTGTTGAACGTGGGTTTTTACTGATGACCTTTTGCTCAATTGCTATTGCCGGTGAAATTCCTTTGATGTAATCTACCGGAGGCTTTTCGTGTCGTCCTAAAAATTGTCTTGCATAAGCAGATAAACTTTCTACGTATCGCCGCTGACCTTCCGCATATAATGTATCAAAAGCTAGGGAAGATTTTCCTGAGCCGGAAAGTCCTGTGATAACAACGAGTTTATTTCTCGGAATAGCAACATCCACATTCTTCAAATTGTGGGTTCTTGCTCCTTTTATGATGATAAAATCAAGCGGGTCGTATTTCTCTATATTTTTTTTGATATCGTTTTTTTTACAAAATTATCAGTTCCTGCAATGTAGCGTTATTTATTTTGGTTGATTTTTTTACGGGCACAATTTTTAAGTGTTACCATCCGGTGTTTATATAGGACAATAGGAATTTGAAGGTAATTTTTTTGGATAATTAAAGTTTTATCATAAATTTGCCCCTCGATTCTTAATTATTAACTAAAAAACCGAAAGTCATCGCATAAACATCTACTTTTTACAGTCGGAAAATTAACGTAAAAAGCAACAAAGTTTATGCTTACACTAGATGACAATCAACTCGTCGCAAATTATATCTCCGGAGACGAAGATGCCCTTGCTCAACTCATTCATAGGCACAAGCGTAGAGTTTACTCCTACATCTATCTTGTAGTTCGTAAAAGAGAATTGGCAGAGGATATTTTTCAGGATACCTTTGTAAAGGTTATCCATACGCTTAAGCGTGGGCAATATTACGAAGAAGGAAAATTCTTGCCCTGGGTATTAAGAATTGCAAGAAACCTGATGATAGACCACTTCAGGAGGGTTAAAAAAATGCCAATGATTCAAACTGTTGTAAACGAAGATGGGGAGGCGACTGATATTTTCTCTGTTTTACCGCTTGCACAGCCTGAGAAGGAAACTATGGATTCGGAATCCTTGAGAAAATCTATGCGTAGTATGGTTAGTTTTCTGCCCAGCGAACAAAAAGAGGTGCTCATGATGCGTATGTACTATGATATGAGCTTCAAGGAAATTGCAGAGTCTACCAATGTTAGTATTAATACGGCACTTGGTAGGATGAGGTACGCATTGATCAATCTCAGGAAAATGATGGAAGACAATCAAAGGGTAGAGGCTGTTTAGCAATGCCTGAGTTAAAATTCATAGTTAATAAAACCGCCAGGGTTTTTATATTAGGAAATGAAGTCAATCCAAAATTTATTTGGATTATTTGCCATGGTTATGCTCAACTTGCCCAAGAATTTAGTGAAAAATTCAAATGTATTGAAAACTCAGAACATTTATTCGTTTTTCCTGAGGCATTGAATCGTTTTTATGCCAAGGGCTCATCGGGTAGGGTGGGTGCGAGCTGGATGACGAAGGAGGCAAGGTTGGATGATATTGAGGACAATTTGCAATATCTTGATAAATTGGTAGAAAAATTTAAATCGCTGTACCATAAATCAAAATTTGTTTTATTCGGTTTTTCACAGGGCGGAGCAACAGTTTGCAGGTGGTTGGCCGGTACCAATTTTAAAATAGACGAACTCGTTATTTACGGATCAGTTTTTCCTCCGGACTTGAGTGCTGAATTAGATTTTTCAGATAAAATTAATGGTAGGATATTTTATGTAACTGGTAATTCTGATCAATATATTTCTCAGGATGAAAAAAAATCTCAGCTCGAAGGATTACGAAAATCGAAAAATAATTTGGTTGAAATTGATTTCGAAGGCGATCACGATATATATGAGCTGGCCCTTTTTAAAATTGTATCAGCTCTGTCATTTGAAAATACCACTTCTCATTAACACCTTTTTGTTAATTCAGAGTGGAATCTTTTAACTCTTTACCCGTTTATTCTATTATTTTTGTTGCTCAAAATTTCTGATGGATTCAATTTTAATTGAGTTGGTAATTTTCTTTTTGCTGGTGGTTTTCTGTGGTATCTATTTTCGCCTTAATACGGGAACCTTTTCACTTTTTTTGAAGGAGGTTAGAGGTTTTTTCGGTTCACTTATAGGATATATTGCCGTTGGAGTTTTTCTAATTGTTAACGGACTTTTTCTTTGGGTAATAGACTCGGATAGCAGCGGTGGTTACAATATTTTAGATAATGGTGAAAGCAGTCTGTCCGCCTTGTTTGATCTAGCACCTAAGTTATACCTATTACTCATACCTGCAATAACCATGCGTAGTTTTTCAGAAGAGAAAAGTAGAGGTACCATTGAGTTATTGCTAACTAGACCTATTTCTGATTTGGGAATTGTTGTTTCAAAATATCTTGCAGGAACAGTTATTGTTCTTATATCATTACTTCCTACTTTACTTTACTATTACTCTGTTTATTTGTTGGGTTATCCAAAGGGAAATATTGACAGCGGAGCATTCTGGGGTTCTTATTTTGGTCTCTTTTTTCTTGGTTGCAGTTTTGTTGCAATTGGTGTTTTCGCATCTTCTCTTGCAACAAACCAAGTTATCGCATTCATTTTTGCACTGATTCTTTGCTTTTTTGCTTATTTCGGATTCATGTTCCTTGGCAACTCCGGATTTTTCGGTGACTGGGATCTTGTAATACAAAGCATGGGGATGGATTACCACTTTAAATCCATGAGCATTGGTGTTGTAGATACGCGAGACGTTATTTATTTTATAAGCTTGATTTTGATTTTCCTGTTTTTTACCCGCTTAATTCTGATTAGTCGTAAGAAGGAAAGATTGTTTTACAACGCAGGAATTACAGTTCTTATTACTATTTTCTTACTCCTGTTTAATTTTATTTCTTCTTTACAGTTCAAAAGATTTGATCTCACCGCTGAAAAACGCTATACCTTAAAACCTGTCACTGTTTCAATGTTGGATTCCATAAAAGATGTAGTTTACTTTAAAATTTATCTTGGCGGAGATCTAAATGCAAATTTCACCAGGTTAAAAAATAGCACGCGTGAAATGCTGGATGAATTCAGGGCATTGTCCGGAAACAAAATTGAATATAGTTTTGTTAATCCATCTGAGAAAGAAAATACTCCTGAAGGCAGAGAGTTGCAACAGCAACTTATGAAATCAGGAATTGAACCCTATACTTTGACTTACAAAACAAGTGAGACTGTAAAGACAAAGCGAATATGGCCGGCTGCAATTGCAAGTTACGGCGATAATAAAAAGACCACCTGCAACTTATATCGTTATCAGGCGGCAACATCAGAAGACATTAGTGTAAACAATGCAATTATAGATTTAGAGTATAATCTCGCCAATAGTATCCGTAAACTATTAAAGAAAAAAAGGCAAACGGTTGCTTTTATTGAAGGACATGGAGAAGCGGATACACTTGCAACCAGTGACATTGCATACGCGCTGAGTGAGTACTATAATATTGTAAGAGTTAAAATCGGTGGAAGATTCATGGCGCTTGACGGAGTAGATGCAATAGTGGTTGCACAGCCTGACACCGCCTTTTCAGATAAGGATAAATACATTATAGATCAATTTGTAGTTAAAGGCGGAAAAGCCCTTTGGTGTATTGATCAGATAGACCGCAATAAAGATTCTTTTGCATTGAATGGATTTTCGTTGGCCATAGCGCAAGATTATAACCTAAATGATTATTTCTTTAAACATGGAGTTCGTTTCGGAACTGCCATTGTTCAGGATTTAAATTGCGGTGATGTGAAGTTGAATACGGCGCCAGTAGGATCAGCCCCAAGATTTAAAAATTTTAAGTGGATATATAAATTGGTTCCTACTCCGCTTGAAACCGATACACACATTATTGTTCGTAATTTAGGATATGTAAAGATGGATTACGCCGGTTCAATTGATACCGGTATTTCGGCGCCTGGAATTAAAAAAACAGTTTTGCTGAAGTCCTCACGTTACTCGAGATTAGAGCAAACACCTGCAAGAATTTCATTAGGTATTGTTAATTATCAACCCAATCCCAAAATGTTTAGAAAGACGCCGTATTTACCGCTTGCGGTATTGCTCGAAGGGAAATTCTCAAGCATTTTTACAAATCACATTCCAAGATCAATTGATTCATTGACCAAATTCAAACCTTACTGCGATAAACCCAATAAAATGATAGTTATTTCTGACGGTGATATTTTGCAGAATGTTTTTCGTCCTCAGCAAAATGTATTTTTTCAGTGCGGTTATGACAGGGATATGGGCGAGCTTTTCGCTAATAAATCATTTATTATTAACTGTATGAATTATTTGATGGATGATGAAGGGATTATGGCCTTAAGAAATAAAAATGTGAAGCTTCGTTTACTCAATAAATCAATAGTAGAGCAACAATACACAAGATGGAGCATGATTAATCTTTTAGGTCCCTTAATAATTTTAACGATTACAGGTATAATTCAATATTTTTTGCGTAAGGCAAGATACAACTATAACTTGTTTCTTAATCCTTTTTCTTTTAGTAATAGGATTGGACGTTTGGAGTATTTTTTTTCACTCTTGGCAGTTGTTTTGTTTACTATTTTAAATCAATTAATAACCTTTGAAATTAAAAGATATAATCCTAATCTTGCTTACTTTGATACAATAATTCTATATTTATTAATGCAGTTATTTTCTTTTCCTATTTGGTGGCTCAAATTTGCTCAAACAGCGAAAAGATGTCATGATGTTGGAGTTAGTGGTTGGATGCAATTTATTCCTCTTTATAATTTATATTTAATCTTCAAAAAAGGAGAAAATAAGAGCAATAAATTCGGTGATTTGCCTTAAATTAATTATCTAGTTTTATCTAATCTCTATTTATTAATTTTATAAAATCACATAGTGTACCTTTGATTATTAATCATGTCAACTAATTTAAAATAAGATGAAAAAGAAAATAGGTATATCAGTATTAATTATAATCTTAGCTTTTCTAGCTTGGTACGCATGGATTTTATTTAATAAATCTCAAACAGGTACCTTATCTGAGGACAGTAGATTGTTTAAATATGAAGATACATCCAACGTTACCAGAATCTTTATTGCGGATAAATCTGGTCGGAAGGCAGAGTTAAGCAGAGATGAAAAAAACCAATGGTTAATTAATGGTAAATATCCTGCACGACCTGATGCTATTGCTTCAATTTTAAAATGTTTGTTGAGGTTGGAGGTTAAATCTACTGTTGGTGAAAAACGTAGACCTTTTATTTTAAAGGATCTTGCCGCACACGGTATCAAAGCAGAGTTTTATTCTGGAGATAAGGCTGTTCGAATGTTTTATGTTGGAGGCGAGACTCAAGATCATACTGGGACTTATATGTTGCTTGTGAATCACAAAACAGGTGAAAACTTTGAACAGCCCTATGTAATGGAATTGCCGGGATTTGAGGGCTACCTTACACCGCGTTTCATGGTCAATGAAAAAGATTGGAGAGATACGAAATGTCTTGATTTCATTCCACCACAGATAACCGAAGTTAAGTTTGAAATAACTGGAAGTCCTGATTCCTCGTTTTTGATACGATTGATAGACACAAAAAATTTTCAGTTATTGAGTACTGATGCTAAACCTTTAAATGTAAAAGCCGATGTCAATTCAATAAAACAATATCTGGCATATTTGCAGAATCTTCATTATGAAAAACTTTTAGATAATGATAAAGTTGTAGATTCCATTCGCAACACCATACCATTTGCAACACTTTCCATCAACGACAAAAAAGGCAAGCAACATCAATACTTATTTTTTCATAAGAAAATTTCCAAAGGACAAAAAGATAAATATGGTATAGATTCACCTTTCGATCCGGATAGGTTATACATGGAATTTGATGACCGTTCTCAGTTTGCTTTAATTCAATTTTATGTTTTCGGGAAACTACTGCAAACCAGATCTTATTTTATTACACGCTAATTTTACCAACATTCTCTAATTTTTCTGTTTAAAAGTTTTAGAAATTCAATGTTTGCATTTACCCATTAAGCTATTCAAAATTTTATTTTTGTTTTAAATTATTTAAACATGAATTTTGTTATTTCTACCACTGCTTTGTTGAAACAATTGAAAGCCATCAGCGGTGTTTTAAACTCATCTAATACGCTTCCTATACTTGATAATTTTCTTTTTGAGGTAAAAAAAGGCGAACTGATCATTCACGCCTCTGATATGGAAACAACAATTATTACAAAGGTTCCTGTTGAAAGTAATGATACAGGTACCATAGCCATACCAGCCAGGCCTTTAATTGAAACACTCAGCAATTTTCCTGAACAGCCGGTTTCATTCTCAATTGATACCGCCAAGCAGGGAATAAAGCTTGCTACTGATAACGGTGAATTCAAACTGACCGGCTTTAACGGTGATGAGTTTCCGAGAGTTCCTAAAATTGAAGGTGCATCTTCTATGACTATAAAAACTGACGTACTTGCCAGCGCAATAACAAAAACCATTTTTGCTACAGGTACCGATGATTTACGTCCAGTAATGACAGGAGTTTTTTGCCAATTCTCTGATCAGGAAAGTTTGTTCATTGCAACTGATGCACATAAATTGGTAAGATACAGACGAACTGATGCTAAAGGAGAAAGCGCTGCGGCCTTCATTCTTCCTAAAAAACCTCTCAATCTTATTAAGAATCTTCTCTCCGGTATAGATGATGTGGTTAAAGTGGATTATAATAAGACTAACGCTTCTTTTTCGTTTCAGAATAATTTTATTATTTGCAGGTTAATAGATGGTAAATATCCAAATGTTGACGCTGTAATTCCTAAGCAGAACCCCAATAAACTAACAATAGATAGAAGTGCACTATTAGGCGCGCTTAAGCGTGTGAGTATTTTCTCTAATAAGTCAACTTATCAGGTTCGATTTAAAATTGTTGGAAGTGCTTTGGATATTTATGCTGAAGATTTGGATTTCAGTAATGAAGCGCATGAAAGATTAAATTGCACCTATGCAGGAGAAGATATGGAAATTGGATTTAATAGTAGATTCATGGTTGAAATGTTAAGTAACCTTGACTCTGATGAAATTGCAATTGAAATGAGCGCACCCAATCGTGCCGGTATTATTACACCTGTTCAAAAAAACAATCCGCAGGAAGATGTTCTAATGCTAGTGATGCCTGTTATGCTGAATAATTAATCGCTTAGGATTTTCCAAATTTGCAATATTGATTTGATTCTTCACATAGTTTCAAGTGTATTAATTTGGTTTAACCTAATTGTTATTTTAATTCTTGCAATTACTAATCGGATTTCATACATTTATTAAATAATTAATTAATTAATTAATATTTTCAAATATGAAAAATAAATTTTCCATACTTTTTATTTTGATTGCGAGTTGTGTTTTTGCGCAGGAGAATCAATCTTTTCACCATGGAATTCAGTTGGGTCTTGCAGGTAATAAATCTCATTTCTCTGGTGGGATGTCTGATGCAGATGCAAGATTCACTCACGGGTCATTTGGTGCCGTATCATTGAATTGGATAGCTCGTTACGATTACAATCAATTTTGGAAAATTGAGTCAGGAATTGGTTTTAGTAACATTGGTTTTGAATATTCTATTCTTGAAAATTACAACTTTCTAAAACGAAAAAAGAAAAATAATTTTTCAAAATCCTCTATTGGAACTATCGAGATACCTGTTATTTTTTCATATAAATTCAAACCAAATTGTAAGAATGCAAAATGGTTTATAGGTGCAGGATTTGCCAATGTTTTTGTTGGTAAGGATGTGAAATATGAGGCGCCTAAAACTACCGAAGACCTTCCGGTTTCAATCAGTAAAATTGAAAACAGCACATCTATTGAATCCGGACTCTATTTACACCCTAGAGTTACATTTGGCAGGGAAAAACTGTTTAATAAAGGCGGAATGTTCAGTTGGGCTGTTCTCTGGAATTTTGGTACGGGAAAATTAGCCACATCAAATGTAGAATATCAGATTAATGGAATTGATTACAACCATGAGTTCTCTAATAAGGGTAATTTTGTTGGTATGAGATTCGCTTACTTTTTCAAAACAAAATCTAAAAGCTGATATATTTATTACTGGTTAAATTTCTTGAAACCGTTTTAAATGTAGTTTCTAGAAAATTAAGTGAAATTATAGTTTCAATTAATTTATTTTGTTTATCTAAAATTTTTAAAAAATCCGTTATTTGTTTTTTATTTTTAACCACAATAGTTGAGATAAACAGCACGGGAAACAATGATTTAAGTTTAATATCTGTGATATATTAAACACTTTTTTAGAAGAGGTTTTTTTATTTATCAAATCAGTTGGTTCTGATCAAATAATAGGTGATTTGAACACAAAGTACTGTAGTTGTAGAGTTGGAGTGATGAAATGCGGTTATTCAGAAAAGGCCTAAGGGAGATAATTTTTTGATTACAATTCACAAAAATCTACGCTTACAGCAATACACTCTTCAGGACAAGTAAAATTGATTTTAAAGTAGCTTAATTTTGGAATAATATATATCCCGGGGTTCAGTATTATTCAAAAAAAAAGGAGGAAAAAATCCTCCTTTCTTAATTAAAACTTTGATTTATTTATCATCATCTTTTATTTCTGCATCAGGAATATCCTCTGAGTTTTCTTCTCCAGTTACTTTAGGATGAACTACCGGAGGTTTTGCAGGTGCATTAGGATCTATATAATCCCAACTCAAAACTTTGAAAACTGTTCTTCTGTTTTTTTGGTGCAAAACTTCTTTATCTTCTTTTGTTTTCGCTTTATTAATTTCAGCGTCAGAAACCAAAAGCTTGTGCTCTCCATAACCTTTTGCTTTTATTCTAGCCGGTTTAATCTTTTTTTCATTTACTAGATAATACCAACAACTTCTAGCACGATTATTAGATAGTGTATCATTGTAGGCTGTTCCGTCACGACTATCAGTATGAGCAGATAATTCAATAATAATTGTCGGATTATCAACTAAAACTTTGTACAAGTAATTCAATGAATCTTTGGACTCAGGCCTTAAATCAGCCTTATTTAGGTCAAATAATACCTCCGGAAAGTGAATCTCTTGGGTAGCAACTGTTAACTGAAAATCTTTTTTATAATGTTTTGATTCTTGTTCACCAACAGTTGTGAGTTTTCCTATATCTGAATTGGTCAAGTAATTTAGCCCATCGGAATTTTTAGTTTCCTTATCTGTTTCACATCTTACCTCATAACTGGTTTCCGGAACTAACTTTGTTGAATAATGTCCTTTTTGATCTGTTTTAATTGGGAAATTTGTTCCATCTGTACCTTTAACATTAACAATAGCGTTACTCACAGGTTTCCCATTCGAAGCATCTGTAACAAAACCTTCAAGGTCAAAGTTCAAAGGAGGTAACATAAAAGACCAAATGTCATCACCACCTTTTCCTCCTTCTCTGTTTGATGAAAAATATCCTTCTTCGCGTTTTCCTTTAAATACAATACCAAAATCATCATGTGGTGAGTTCATAGGGTATTGAAGGTTTTCAGGCTCTTTAGTGAATTTTCCATCTGTGCCCATCTCTGCTTTAAATAAATCCATACCTCCCATTCCTAAATGACCTTTAGAGGAGAAATATAATGTTTTACCATCCTCAAACATAAAAGGATAGGCTTCGGTATGATCTGTGTTAATTGCAGGACCCAAATTTACAGGCTCTCCCCAAGTCTTAGCTTTTTTGTCGTAAGAGCATTTCCAGATGTCATGACCGCCATAACCTCCTGCCATGTTGGAAGCAAAATATAAGGTAGCACCGTCAGGCGAAAGGCATGGGTGCCTGAAAGAAAGAGAATCTCCTTCAGGACTTCCATTAGGCGCAAAAGGTAACTTTTCGGGCACACCCCAACTGGCACCATTCTTTTTTGACATATATAAATGACAACCAACTGATTTTCCTTTTTCTTCTACACATCTGGTAAAAAATATCATGTCACCTTTTCTGGAAAGATAACTTGAACCATCATTAAATTTAGAGTCAAGTGGTTCACCCATCGATTTAGGGCTTGACCATTTTCCTGTTTTATCCATAATGGATTCAAACATATCACTATGGTTGTGACCGGTAACAACATCTGAACCGCCTGACGAACCATCTCTCCAACTAGTAAAAATAATTTTATTGTATTTTTTGTAATCTGCAAATGAGGGGCAATAGTCGTTTTCCTTAGAGTTGAGAAAAGCCATATTTTCAACTTTGTAACGCTTAGGCTTGTCAATCCATTTTTGGGATAATTCACAGGACTTTATTCCAGTTTCAGCAGCTTTACTGTCAGGAACTTCTTTTTGATATTCTTTAAATGAAATTATTGCCTCGTCATACCGTTTATTTTCCATTTTTATTTCAGCTATGTGCAAGTGGCAAATAGGATCGTTATATTTTGCCTTAAGAGCTTTGTTGTAATAGCTTTCTGCCTGCTTCAAATCATCAATGTGCCTGTAACACTCAGCCATTTGGAAAAGATACCTAGCTTTTTTGTCTGATTTCTTTTCTTTATCAAAAGCCTTTTTGTAATAACCGGCAGCCAGATAATACTCTTGGTCTGCGAAATGCAAATCTGCTTCTTTTCCCGGATTTTTTTGAGCAACCAAAGTGGATGAGAGCGTACCCAAAACAAAGGCGAGTAGAAGTATTTTTTTGGCGGTAATTTTGATCATACTACTAAATTTAGGTTTGGTAAATATATTAAATAATTATTAATTTTTGATTCATTTATTTTTTTTCTTTTCCAAGTTTTATATTGTTATATAAGTTCTAAAATTAAAATCGTGACTAATAATGTTTGCTAAAAACAGTTAAAACTTTAAGTAGAAATCTTTTGTGAGTTCTATATATTGTGTTGTATAATGGTGTCGTTCCGAGTTTTCGATGAACAAATATTGTGTTTTAATTTTGTTTTTTTTGGTACTCATTTTAACAGCGGCTCTTTTTGGTTTTAAATGATTTGCACTTGGAAAAATTAAAAGTAAATCTGATAAATAAAGCCCATATTTTATAGATGTTATTATAAATTTTTCAAGATTTTCTATTGGCATAACGAGGTAGAAAATTCCTTTATCCTTGTTTATAATTCTTTCTACACCAATAAGAAGATCTTCAAAATTTAGTAGATCCTGATGTCTTGCAGTTTTCCTTTCTTCATTCTGAGGTTTTTTTGAATTATTAAAATATGGAGGGTTCGAAATTATTAAATCAAATTTTTCACTCATCGACTTTGAAAAAAGTTGAAAGGATTGTGTTATTACATTTATTTTTGATGCATAGTTTGATTCATTAAAGTTTTTTTCCGCCTGTGAAGCCGCAACTTCATCAATTTCAACTGCACATATTTTGTCAACGCCTTTCTGGGCTAGCATTAGGGCCAGAATACCTGTACCTGTACCTACGTCCAAAGCATTTTTACTATCTGAAGTATCAGCCCATGCACCTAAAATAACGGAGTCCGTTCCAACTTTCATGGAGCAAAGGTCCTGTTGGATTTCAAATTGTTTAAACTTAAAATAATGGGATGCCATAACTAGTTGGTTAGGCTATTCTCTCGGTCAATTTTCTGAAAAATTTTGATCTTGTAAGAAAAACCTTAGCAAGAATTCTAAGTAAAGTGTAGGTCGGAATAGCAACAACCATACCCCAAACACCAGATAGGGTAGCGGCCATGAGAATTACTATAAAAATTTCAAGAGGATGGGCTTTAACCGAGCTTGAGAAAATGTAAGGCTGAAAAATTACTCCATCAAGAATATTTACTGCCAGTAGTATGAAGAAAATTTTCGAACATACCCCTTGTATTTCGTGTATTTGATTAAACTCCAAACAACCTGTAACGCCAAGGAATAAAGCAAAGGTCAAAGAAATTAAAGGCCCGATGTAAGGAATTACATTCATTATGCCTGCAAAAAAACCGATTAAAAATGCGTTTTTTATTCCGAAAAAATACAGCGATAATCCAACCAAAAAAGCAACTAAAATCACATCTAGTAGTAATCCCGTGAAGTATTTGGTCATCATGTTCCTTGAGGTTTGTAGAACTCTTTTAATTTCGTCCCCATATTCTGCAGGAGTTATCAGTAGTGCAGAAGAAAAAATTATGGATTTGTCTTTAAGAATAAAGAATGTGATAAAAGATACAGCAAGTAAACCTGCGAGGAGTGAACCAACTATTGAAACTGTATTATTTAGTACCAGCTTTATATTTTGCGTATTGATTAGATTTTGAGAGTACTGTGTAATGTTTGACTTCAACTCACCAATCGATACAATTGACCCAACATATTTATTTAAGTTTGGAAACTCTTTTTCGAGGTCGCTAAATAATTCACTGAAATTTAGTTCGGATATAAATTTTAGCTCACTTATTAGCGGCGGAATGAAAACAAGTAATATTGAAAATAATAGTGCATATATTCCAAATAGGGTTATTAATGCCGCCAACCCTCTGGGCATAGACCTGTTCCCAAATTTTATTTTAGTTAGTATATCAGTTACGGGAACACCAATTAGTGCTAATAAAACCGAAATTGCAAAGTAAATTACAATCTTTGTAAAAACATAAAAAAAAACGCCAATCGCAAGGATCGTAATAATTGGGACAATGTATTTTTTTAATTGGCTCAATACTTAAAGACTAATCCAAAGTTAAATATATTTTTCTATTCTGTTTTGAATCGATAGCCGACTCCCCTGATGGAAAGAAATATTTCGGGGGTTTTAGGATCCTTTTCAAATATTTTTCTGAAAAAAAGGATCATATTATCTATAGTTCTTGCTGAAGGATTTTCTGTTTTGTCCCACACATTTTGAAGAATTTCGTCTCTAGATACAACAGTATTTCTTTTTTCTATGAGTAACTTTAGCAAACTAATTTCTCTTTTTGTTAAATTTCCATTCACTCCGTTAACACCCGAATAGGTCCAATTTATAAAGTCGATTCTGTTTTCTGAAAACTCAAAAAAATCAGCTTGTTCAGTTTTTGTATTCCTTTTATTTAAATTATGAACTCTTATTATCAATTCCTCTAGATTAAAAGGTTTAACCAAGTAATCATCAGCACCTGTTTTAAGGCCAGTTACCCTGTCCTCTCCTTCACCTTTCGCAGTTATCATCATAATAGGTAGTTCGGGTTCTAACGACTTTATTGTTTTGCAAACTTCTAGTCCGTTTAAAATGGGCATCATTATGTCAAGAAGTACGATTGAGATTCTTTTACGAAGCGTATTAAAAATTTCCAGTGCTTTTCTTCCATCCTCTGCTATTACAACTTCAAAACCTTCAATTTCCAAATTGAGTTTAACAATGTCCCTTATTGATTTTTCATCTTCCGCTAACAAAACTACAGGCTTCATAAATTTAGTTGGTCTTTGAAAAAGCTTTAATGGTCTTAAATTTAATAATTCTTTGAAATTTAATTTGGTATTGTATTTTGAATTTGTTAACTATGTGCAAAATCATAAACCATCTAAAATTATGAAAAAGTGTTTACTTTTTTCTTTTTTGTTCTTAACCTTCTGCACTATTAATGCTCAGAAAGCAATAAAGAACAATGGCCTTCACACTACTAAGGGCAATTCACAAAATAAAAGTGTCAGTGTTCCTGAACACAGAACCTGCGGTACGGCTAATCCCGGTGCAGATTGGGATTCTTGGTTCAATCAAAAAGTGGCTGAATTTGTTGCAAATAATAGCAATGAACATGGTAAACTTTCTTCAATGCCTTCTTACACAATTCCTGTTATTGTACATGTAATTCACAACGGGGAAAATGTTGGAACAGGAAGTAACATCAGTCAAACGCAAGTTAATTCTCAAATAAACGTATTAAATGCTGATTATGCAGGTACCGGTTTCAATGTAAATCAGGTTCCATCCGCGTTCTCAACATTGGTTGCCGATTGTCAGATAACATTCTGCATGGCGCAGAAGGATCCAAATGGCAACGTTCTTGCAGAACCCGGGATACACAGGGTTAACCGAAATACCTCCGGATTTACTGCGCCTCCTTACTCTAACACTAGTTACATTGATGGTACAATTAAACCTGCTACAGTTTGGAATCCTGCAAATTACCTTAATATGTGGGTACTAAATTTAGGTGGAGGATTGTTAGGCTATGCCACATTCCCAGGTGGAACCGGATTAACAGGTCTTTCTGGTTTTGGTACATCTACAACTGATGGTGTTGTAATCGGTTACTCTTACTTTGGTAACACTGGTTCGGTAACTGCTCCTTATAATAAAGGAAGAACAGCAACCCACGAAGTTGGTCATTGGCTAGGTCTTCGTCACATTTGGGGAGATTCAAACTGTGGAAGTGATTTCTGTACAGATACTCCAACACAACAAGCTGCTAACTATGGGTGTCCTTCTTACCCTAATCCATCTTGCAATAACACCAGCGACATGCACATGAACTTTATGGATTACACAGATGATCCATGTATGTACATGTTTACACCCAATCAAAAAACCAGGGTTCAAACTGCAATGGCTAACGGAACCTACAGGTCAAATTTAACCTCCTCAAGTAATACTGTATGTAATTCTACTCCAATCGCTCCCACGTCTTCATTCACATTCAATGCAGGCACACATTGTACTGGAACTCCTTATACATTTACAAGCACCTCCTCAGGTTCACCAACAAGCTATAGTTGGTCTTCTAGTCCTTCAGCTGGTGTAACAATAGGAACTCCTACAGCTCAAAACACAACCATGAATTTTACAAATCCAGGAACCTACAGTATAAGCCTAAATGTTTCTAATGCACAGGGTTCCAATAGTAGTACTCAAACATTTGTTGTTCAAACTTGTGCAACCGGAGGCTGTGACACAATTTCCAACTTTGATTTTGTAAATCATACCGCTACAATAATCGGGTCAGGCGGATTCGGATATGCCGCCGGGCATAATGATTATTTAGATAAAGCAAAGGCTGATTTTTATCCTGCGGGTTCATACCTTCCAAACTATCGTGTTTCGGGAGCAATATATTATTTCGGAGTAAAACACGATGGTGCAGGTGGGGCTACATCAATTAATTGTAAAGTTTGGGATGACAATGGAGCTTCTGGTGCGCCAAGCACAGCATTTACTCCAAGTGTCCCTCTATCTATTAATTCAATAGATGTAACAGGCGCAGGTAATCTTATCAACTTTAACCCTCCGGTAAATCCAAATAATGGAGGTTTTTATGTCGGTTTTGATGGATTAGTTTATAACGGAACAACAGGAACATTTGATACCGTTGCAATAGTTACCAATGCAGACGGAGAGTCTAGCCCTGTTACGGCTTGGGAACAATGGAGCGATAACTCATGGCATTCATTTAACGATGGTACAAATAACACTTGGCAATTAGACGTTTCACTTTGTATAGCTGTTATTATGTGTGACGCTACAACCGGAGATATACAGATTCTGAATCCAACCAAGGAAATTATTTTGTATCCAAATCCTGCCAACAACACTTTATATGTAAATGCCGGAACTAAAAAAGAGGGAAATATAAGTTTCAAGATTTCAAATACGTTAGGGCAGGTTGTTTTGGATAAAACACAATCAACTGTTTCTGGAGGTAATTATCAGTTGAGTTTGGATAACATAAGCTCCGGTGTTTACTTTATTTCTGTTTCGACACCAGAAAAAACTATTACTAGAAAAATAATTGTAGAAAAATAAAAATTATTCAAGCCATTTAAAAAAGCTCCTGTTTTCGGGAGCTTTTTTTTTATTCAATTATTATTAAAAACTAACGTTGGTAATGTATAAATTTGCTTGTAGTTAAGAATAAAATAATAAAGTTTATGGAACAATTACTGGGTAGCTTGAAATCGGGTAGTGAAGAGAAAAGAATTGCTGAAAAAGTTTTTTGCGGTGAACGAATATTGGAGAATGAGGGGGTATGGCTGTATGAACAAGCAGATACCGGATATTTAGGTACCTTGGCCAATTATATTAAGGAAAAAAAGAATCGTAATCTCGTATACTATAACCGCAATTTTCATATTGAACCAACTAATATATGTGTTTTTGATTGTAAATTTTGTTCATACTCGAGGCTACTAAAACAAAAAGACGGCGCATGGGCACTTTCGGAAGAAGAAATTTTAAACCTGGTAAAGAATTACGAAGGTATACCTATAACGGAAGTTCATATTGTTGGTGGTGTCCATCCTAAAATGGGTTTACATTATTTTGCTGGTTTGATTAAAAAGATAAAAGAAATAAGACCAGAATTGCACGTTAAGGCTTTTACAGCTGTTGAGTTGGAATACATGTGCAGAAAGGCAAAAGTTTCTTTCGAAGAAGGATTGAAAATTTTAAAGGAACATGGGCAAGGTTCTTTACCAGGAGGGGGTGCGGAAATTTTTGATGAAGAAATCAGAAAAGAAATTTGTGAAGATAAATGTACATCGGCTCAATGGTTGGAAATACATGAAACAGCACATCGACTTGGAATGCCTAGTAACGCTACCATGCTTTATGGTCACATAGAGAAATTTAATCATAGAATCGATCACATGCAAAGATTAAGAAACTTGCAAGACCGTACGAACGGTTTTAATTGTTTTATTCCTTTGAAGTTTCGTAATAAAGAAAATCAAATGTCCAACATACCTGAGGTAAGTGTTGTTGAAGATTTGAGAAATTATGCTGTTAGCAGGATATTCATGGATAATTTTCCGCATTTGAAAGCTTATTGGCCCATGATAGGAAAAAGTACAGCTCAATTATCACTTAGCTTTGGTGTCGATGATATTGACGGTACAATTGATGATTCAACCAAAATTTACTCTATGGCCGGAGCCGAGGATAAAAACCCAAAACTTTCAACGCAGGAGTTGATTAATCTTGTTGCTCAAACGGGTAGGGTAGCGGCAGAACGCGACACATTATATAATACATTGCAAATTCATTCGAACTAGTTTAAATTTTAAAGAAATTTTTCAGGGCTGATCACATATAATCAAATTCCAGTAAGATTATATATTATTTCTCATCTAATAAAATATTTGAGTTAATCAGCTCACTTAATGTCAATAGCAACTCTTGTTGCTTCAAAAAGATAGAAATCTTTTCTTAGTGATTCCAGCCATTTTTTGTCCTTATTTATTTTTGTACTGTCTTCATTCTTTTCGTATCCCTTTTCTTTAATTATTCTCGTGTTGTAATTTTTTATTTCAACCCTCATGTCATCGTATTTTTTTAGTTCAGTTTCCCTTAATTTGGCATCTTCTCGATACTTTAAAAGATTGATTGAATATTTTGTTTCATTTCTTTTCTTTTTAAGATAGGATGCTTGATCCTTTACGAGTGAAAATGTATTATTTTTTTCAACCCTCTCCTTGCTTTTGGTTACAATATCCGTCATGTTGGGAATGTTATATTTTTTATAATCTGCTGCAGGAATCTCATCCCATTGCATAGGATAATCTAGCTCTTTTTCTCCTGTTTCAATTTCACTGTATGCGTCAGGCAACTCTATATCTGGTTCAACTCCTTTAAGCTGGGTTGCACCTCCATTTATTCTGTAAAATTTTTGCATGGTTATTTTTACCGCACCCAATGGCTTAATAGAATCTTGCTGGGGCAATAAGTAATTGTCAAGGTCCATAAACTGTTGCACGGTTCCTTTTCCAAAGGATGATGGTCCTGAACCTATTATAACGGCTCGTTTATAATCCTGCATTGCAGCTGCAAAAATCTCTGAAGCACTGGCACTATTGCGATTAATCATTACCACCATAGGGCCTGAGTATATCTGTTCAGGATTATGATCTCTGTATGTTTCAATTTTTCCGGCTTTTTTCTTTACTTGCACCACCGGACCTGTAGTAATAAAATGCCCTATCATATCTACCACCTCTGACAAAGATCCTCCGCCATTATCTCGTAAATCAATTACAATACTACTTACACCTTCTTTTACAAGTTTTACAGTTTCTTTTTTAATATCTTCTCCGCATCGTCTTGCACCATTTCTGGTGAAATCAGAGTAGAATACAGGTAATTTTATATATCCTATTTTTTGATTTTCATACTCAAGAACGGCGGATTGTGCAAATGTGTCTTCAAGTTGAATAATGTCTCTCACAATTGGAATTACAACTTCTTTACCATCAGGCTTTCTAACTGTTAATCGTACCTCTGTTCCTTTTTTGCCTCTTATCAGTTGAATCGCATCATCGAGATCCATATCAGTTACCTCAATAGGTTCTTTATCTCCTTGAGCAACTTTAATTATTGCATCTCCTGCTTTAAGTTGTCCCTGCTTATATGATGGACTGCCAACCACAATTTCAGTAATCTTAATAATTCCGTCTTTTTGCTGAAGCTTGGCTCCGATTCCTTCCATTTGCCCGCTCATGCTCTGATCAAATTCTTTTTTTTCTTTTGGAGGAAAGAATTCAGTATGCGGATCGTAAACGGAAGTGATAGAATTTACATAGTATGAAAATCGATCTTTCTCGGTAATTTTTTTTAATCTTTTAAACCAGTCGTCGTTTGCTTTTAGAACTTTTTTTCTCGCTTGTATTTCAATACTGTCAAAGGGTAATATCTTAAACGAACTATCCTTTTTCTCTTTTGCTTTTTCCTGCTGAAGTAGCATATCGTCAATTCGAATTATTGTCTGATACTGAAGTGCTTTTCTCCATTCATTTTTAATTTCTTTTTCACCTGAGGCAAAAGAAATCTTTTTGGCATCTGTCTCGTATTCTTCATTAATTTTATAGTCAAAGGGTTTCGAAAGAATTTCTTTGTAAACTAATTCTCTCTCACTTATTCTCTTTTGTATAATGTTGTTGCTTAATTTTAGAAATTCGAAAGTTCCCGAATTAATTTCATCATCAATTTTTTTTCTGAATTTATTCATACTCTCTATATCACTTTTAAGCAAAAACTTTTTGTTATAGTCAAGTTTTTCCAGATACAAATCGTAAACTTTCTCAGAAAAATCATCGTCGATTTTTTGAGGAGCGTAATGAGAGGTGTTTAATCCTTCCATCAGGATATCAAGAATCAATTGATTTTTTTCGCTTTCAGAATTGTAAACTCCTAAAGTAAATCCACTCAGCAACAAGGTCAATATTGCCGGTATGAACAATTTTTTTATTTTCATTTTAACCATATAACAGTAAAGTAATGTGAAGATACGATTTATTAGTACACTACAGAAATAGGGCCAAAGGTGTTTAAATTTTGTTAACTCATTGTTCCCGATATGAATTAACTTCGGTAAAAACTTCTAAAAATATGATTGAATATAAAAGAGCCGGATTAAAAAGTTTATCTGTGCATTTTTGTGGAAATAAAGGTAATGGTGATGAACTGTATTTGTCTAACGAACCCTTCAAAATTAAGGATGAAAAAATTAAAGATGTTTTAATAGATTATTTTGTTTCAAGTTTTAAACCGGGAATTTATTATAATCTCAATAAAAAATCCAAAGGACTGTTTAGTTTGTTGGATTCAATTTTTTCAGATAATACCAAGTTTCATGAGGTTTCAATGGAAATTGTAAATAAACTGTATGACCAGAGTTTGCATCCTAATATTAAGTCAGGTGAATTTTATATGGCATACATTCAGGATTTAATTGTTGATGGTGAAATGTGTGATGCCATCGGCATTTTCAAATCTGAAAATAAAGACACTTTTTTAATGGTATCAAGAACTTCAAATGAATTTGAAATTGATGTAGAAAGAGGTTTGAATATAAATAAACTTGATAAAGGAGCGTTGATTTTTCAAACCGAAAAAAATTCAGGCTACAAGGTTTCAATTATTGATAATAATTCCAAATCCCCTGAAATAGCATCTTATTGGCAACAGGATTTCTTAAGTTTAGTGCCCAGGCAGGATGCCTATTTTAAAACGCAGGCATTTATAGATGTAGCCAAAGGATTTTGTGAGGAAGTACTCACTGAAGAGAATAATGTTCCAAAAACTCAACAAATGATGATGTTGAACAGAAGTTTGAGTTATTTACGAGACAAGGATAAATTTTCTATGAAAGATTTTGAGAAAGAAGTTATGCCGCAAGCTGAGGTTCAAAGAGAATTTAATAATTATAAGAAAGATTTTTATGAAAAAAATGATCTGAATGATGTTGAGGAGTTTGAAGTTTCCCAGTATGCGTTTAATAAGAATAAAAAATATTTAAGAGGTATTATAAAGTTGGATAAGAATTTTCATATTTATGTTCACGGCAAGCATGATCATATTGAAAGAGGATTTGATGAGGAAAGAGGTAAAAAATACTATAAGCTCTATTTTGACGCTGAAGAGTGAAATTTTCTTTTTTTACTTTTTTTATATTTATATTTGTCTGTAAACCCAAATTAATTTTTTATGTCGGTTAGTACAAAGAGTTCCGGTGGTGAAATCAGTTTTGAAGATTTTAAGCGTGCCGTAATTGAAGATTTTAAATTAGTTAATCTGAGCAGGCAGGCTAGTTTAATGGGTAGGAAAGAGGTTTTAACAGGGAAGGCTAAGTTTGGAATTTTTGGTGATGGCAAAGAGGTTGCTCAGGTTGCAATGGCTAAAGTATTCAGAAACGGAGATTTCAGAAGCGGTTATTATAGGGACCAGACGTTTATGATGGCTATAGGCGAGTTAACCCCTGAACAGTATTTTGCAGGGCTCTATGCTCACACTGATCCAAAATTTGAACCTATGAGTGCGGGAAGGCAGATGGGTGGTCACTATGGAACGCACTTCCTAAATGAAGATGGTACATTTAAAAATTTAACTCAATTAAAAAATTCCTCATCTGATATTTCTCCAACAGGATCACAGATGCCTAGGTTGCTTGGGTTGGCATATGCATCATATTTTTTCAGAGGGAACAAAGAACTTCAATCTGAGAAATTCTCACATCTTAGTAATAATGGAAATGAAGTTGCATTTGGAACAATAGGAGATGCATCCACCTCCGAAGGGCTCTTCTGGGAAACAATTAATGCAGCAGGTGTTTTACAAATTCCTATGTTGGTTTCTGTTTGGGATGATGGTCATGGAATTTCAGTTCCAAAAAAATATCAAACTACTAAAGAAAGTATCTCTGAAATTTTGAAGGGTTTTCAGAGAGAAAATGGTGGAAAGGGTTACGAGATATATAAAACAAGAGGATGGGATTACCCTCACCTTGTTGAGACTTATGAAAAAGCAGTTAAGGTTTGCAGAGAAGAACATGTTCCTGTTTTGATTCATGTTGAAGAAGTAACTCAACCGCAAGGACATTCTACTTCGGGCTCTCATGAAAGGTATAAATCCAAGGAAAGATTGGAATGGGAAAAAGATTTTGATCCAGTTAAAAAAATGCGGGAATGGATTATTGAAAATGCAATTGCTACTGATGCTGAATGTAACGAAATTGAAGAACAAGCAAAGGAACATATCAGGTTAGCAAAGAATTACGCATGGTCGTCATATTTGAGTCCTATAAAAAGTGAACTTGCCAATGCATCTGAACTGATACAAAAGCTTGCTGAAAGTTCTGAAAATTCTGATGAACTAATTCAGATTACAAATGAATTGGCTCAAATAAAAGAACCAATTCGAAAAGATATTCATTCTGCAATAAAAAAAGCACTTAGATTAACGGTTGGAAAAAATTCAGAAGATAAAGACAGATTAATTAACTGGCTAAAAACCTCAAAAACGCAAGTGTATGATTTTTATAGTTCTTTTTTAAGTAGTCAAAGTCCAAGCGCTGTTAAAAATATTTCATCTGTTCCTGTTGAATATGAATCTGAAAATAAGTTGTGTGATGGTAGGGAAATATTGAGAGATAATTTTAATGTTATATTGGAGCGGTATCCTGAAGTTTTGATTTTTGGTGAGGACTCCGGTAAGATAGGTGGAGTAAATCAGGGCCTAGAGGGTTTGCAGGCAAAATATGGTGAAAATAGAGTTTTTGATACAGGAATCAGGGAAGCAACCATTATGGGCCAGGCAATAGGATTGGCCATGCGTGGTTTAAGACCAATTTGTGAAATACAGTATCTAGATTATATTTTCTATGCTTTACAACTAATGACTGATGACCTTGCAACTATAGAGTATAGAACAAAAGGAAGGCAAAAGGCTCCGGTTATCATCAGAACTCGAGGTCATCGATTGGAAGGAATTTGGCATGCAGGATCTCCTATGGGTAGTATAATTCATTGTTGTAGGGGAATTAATATATGTGTGCCAAGAAATATGACACAGGCAAGTGGTTTTTATAATACTTTACTTAAAGCAGACGAGCCTGCTTTGATTGTTGAGCCTCTCAATGGATACCGTTTGAAAGAGCCCATGCCATCTAATTTTGGTGATTATTGTGTTCCTCTAGGTGTTACCGAGAAATTGACAAATGGAGAACAGGTTACGCTTGTAACATATGGTTCATGCGTTCGTGTTGCTCAAGAGGCAATCAAACATCTCGAAAAAGTAGGAATTTCAGTTGAATTAATAGATTTACAAACATTACTTCCGTTTGACGTTAATAACAATTGTGTTGAGAGCTTAAAGAAAACAAATCGATTGGTAATTCTTGATGAAGATGTTCCGGGCGGCGCAAGTGGATTCATACTTCATAAAATTATTGAGGAACAGGGAGGTTTTAAGTTTCTTGACTCAGCCCCGATAACTATAACCAGCAGAGAACACAGACCCGCATACGGTAGTGATGGGGATTATTTTAGCAAACCAAATGCTGATGATGTATTTGAAAGAATATATGATATGATGCATGAGTTCGATCCTAATCGCTATCCTTCAATCTTTTGATTTTCAATCGTAAATTTCTCTATAGATATCTCTTGCGATCTCAAAATTTCTGAAGTCTATTGCAAGATTTCTAATTTTTTCTGAGTAGGATTTTACATCGGAACTTATAATTTTTTTTACTTCAACTAGAGAAATTTCAAATTCCTTTGTAGTCATTTCTTTCCAAACGTATCCCATTCCTGAATCTTCTATTATTTGGGAATCATTTGAAATATTCTTTGTAATAATTATTGGTAAGCCCATTGCCCAGTATTCTCCGGTTTTTATAGGGGAGCAATACTTTTTTGTTGGTACTGGTTTAACAGGACAGATAGCGAAGTCCGCGAGGCCTACCCATTCCGGCATTTGATCATGAGGTATGGAACGTATAATGAATTTATCTTTTGAAATCCCTGAATCTACAATCTTTTGATTTATTGATTCGATTGCCTGATTTGATAAAATCAAAAAAATAATTTTATCACCAAAAAATTTGTCTGCACTTTTAAAAAAATCAAAAACTTCCTTGTCGTAGTATATACCTCCAAATTTCCCGGCATAAAGGCAAATTATTTTATCCTGAATATTTAGTTGTTGTATAAGGTTTAAATTTTTTCTATTTGAAATATTAAATTTATCTAGATCAACACAGGCAGGTTTTACAAATTTAATTTTGATATCTAAAGCATATTTATTTTTAATATAGTTGTTCATTTCCGGTGCAATACTGATAATATGGCTGGAATGAAGTGCTATTTTTTTCTCAAAATAAAATAAAGTTTTAAAAGCCCACGATTTTTTTTTCCAAGAACCATTTTCTACCATAGACTCAGCATGCGGTTCATAACTGTCTGCTATAAGTCGGATTTTAGTAATTACAGATATAATATATGCAATCATTCCTGCAGGAGTACACCATGAATGAAGCGCATTTATTTTATTTTTTTTAATTGTTTTTAAAATTATAAAAATGCTAATAATCCAATTAACTGCGGCTGTTATACCAACAGGGTAATACTTAAGTCTTATGTTGCTGGATAAAATATTTTTATCAATTGAATTTGCTTTTGAATTTTTTTTCTCTAGTGTTATCAAATGAATTGAAATATTTTCCGGGTTGAGATTTTTAATAATTTTTAGATAGGGTAGGGTGTAAGCTTGAATTAGTGGATCATGGTAGCTCCAATAAGTAAATACGAGTATATTGTGTGTTTTTTTCAAGTATTATTTATGGCTAATGACTTCTTTTATTTTGCCAATTATTTTTTTACCAAAAATAATTTTTACGCCAAGCTGAACTAATTCTATTTTTATTCCAAGATTAATGATTGCCTTCATAAGAAATTTAAGGCTTTTCCTTCTTTCTCTGTCTAAATATGAGTGTATTGAACAAAAGTAATTGCTGTAGCCTTTTAAATGTTTTTTTTCTGATTTAATTAAGTTAAAGTGATTTAAAATATATTTCGTTGCATTTTCTCTTCTTTCCGAAATCAATTGATTGAACCTCATCGATCTGTTGGCGTGTTCAATCATTGTAGATGATGTTATTCCTGATAGATAAAGATCTTGGCTCCATAAATTGCTGAAAAGAAATAGCCAGTCTTCCATGCCGGCATATTTTCTTTCTTCCGGAAATAAATTTAGCGCAGGATTATTTTTTTTTATACAAATGTTGCACGCAAATGGATTTCCCTTTAATAAAATTTTGTAATCATGTACACCTTCATTTAAAAATGAAATAGGTGCATTAAATTGATTTCCATCTTCAATGAAATCAAATTTACATGCGAAAAAATTCAAATTTTTGTAACTTGATGTTAAATTAAACAGGTTTTCAAGGTGATTTAATTTGAATAAGTCGTCAGAATCTAGAAATACAATGTATTTTCCACTGGAATTTTTAATTCCGAAGTTTCTTGCCGCACCTCTTTCTTCATTAGTTTTATAAAAATATTTAACGCGATTGTCCTTTTCTATTAGCAACTTAATTTTTTCGTAGGTTCCGTCAGTACTACCGTCGTCAATTACCAAAATTTCAAAATCTTTGAATGTTTGACTCAGTACTGATTCAATTGTTTGATTCAAAAATTCACATCTGTTGTAGGAAGGAATAATTACAGAAAAAAAAGGACTTGCTTTCAATTACTTTACAAAATTAATTTAGGTTCAAATTAACTTTAAACTAAGGCAAAAGTATGAATACTTCTATAAATCGTGGCTGAGTTGATTTGTTGCTTTACTTAAAATTTCGAAGGCGTTTTCTGCCATAAGATTTTCCTTGTCAAGTGTTGGATTGATCTCAACCATCTCGAAACATGCAATTTTTTTGCTTCTCATTAAATAATACACGAGATTCCCTGCCTCTTTTTCTGATAAGCCATTGGGAACCGGAGTTCCTGTTCCTGCGGAAATGCGTGAATCCATGCAGTCAACATCAAAACTTACATAAATCATATCACAGTGATCTAAGTAATTTAGTGATTCAATTGCTATCCTTTCAACTGCTTTCTTTCGGATTTCGGCAACTGTAAAAACTCTTATTTTATTCTTTTTAATTAAATAATCCTCTGCAGGTTCGTAATCCCTAAGTGCGATATAAACCAAATCAGTGTAATTTAATTTAGGGCAAATACCTCCAAGGTTTTTAAGTTTTTCCCAGTATTCATTTGTCTCATCGTCTGGTTTGTTTTGAATTTTGTCCATGTTATCATCACCCAAACTACAGGCTATTGGCATTCCGTGCATGTTGCCGCTAGGCGTTGTGTAAGGTGAGTGAATATCAGCATGCGCATCAATCCAAATGACTCCGATTTTCTTATCGGGAGCAGCCATTCGCAAGCCAGCAATAGTGCCTATAGCAGAGCTGTGATCTCCACCCAGAACAATTGGAATCTCTCCTTTTTTAACTGTTTTTTGTATTTCATATGCTATCCGCTCACATAATGTATGGACGCCTTTTATTCTTTTTGCATAATCATGAACAACTGGTTCAAGTAATCTGTGATTTTCATCCTGAATATCAGATATTTTATGTTTCTTAAAGAATGGGCTTCCAAAATCAAGAGCGGCAATTTTTATTGCATCAACACCAAGACTAGCACCTCTTGTTCCGGCACCTATTTCAGATTTCACGGCAATAATTCTTATTGGTTTAATCATTTTCCGATTTTTAAATTAATAATAAAACCTAAATCTAAATCACTTACATTTGTGATAATTCTATAATCCGTCTCAGTTACTTTTGTAAAATGAAAGCAAATTCATATAAAAATCTAATCGAACAAACCTTTAACTTTCCTCAGGAGGGTTTTCAGGTTCAGGATAACGAGTTGTATTTTAATGATATACCCTTAATGGATATCATTAAGCAATATGGAACGCCTTTAAAAATATCATACCTTCCAAAAATCAGTAGTCAGATACAGAAAGCCAAAAAACTATTTAATGTGGCTATGGCAAAGGCTGACTACAAAGGAAAATATTACTATTGTTACTGTACAAAAAGCTCTCACTTTTCATTTGTGCTAGACGAAGTTTTAAAGAATGAGGTACATCTTGAAACTTCATCAGCTTTTGACATTCATATTATCAAAGAACAATACAAAAAGAAACTGGTTAACAAAGATACTTATATTATCTGTAATGGATATAAAAAGCTTCCTTACAGACAGAATATCATGGAGTTAGCAAATGACAACTTCAATATTGTACCTGTTTTGGATCATAAAGATGAATTTGAGCATTATAAAAAGTACTTTAAAGGTCAAAAACTTAAACTTGGAATCAGGATTTCAACTGAAGAAGAGCCGAGTTTTCCGTTCTACTCGAGCAGACTCGGAATTAGATCATCTGAGATAGTTGAGTTCTATAAACAGAAGATAAAAGATAACCCAAGATTTGAACTAAAGCTTTTACATTTCTTCATTAATACAGGTATAAAGGATACTATTTACTATTGGACTGAACTTGTTAAATGCCTAAATATATACCTTGAATTAAAAAAAATTTGCCCTACGTTAGACGGATTGAATATAGGTGGAGGACTTCCAATAAGAACAACGCTCGGATTTGAATACAATTACGAGTACATTATTGAAGAAATAGTTGCGCAGATAAAACTGTTTTGTAGCCAGAATAACATCTCTGAGCCGGATATTTTTACTGAGTTTGGGTCATTTACTGTTGGGGAAAGTGGCGCATCTCTTTATTCAATTCTTGATTTCAAACTTCAAAACGATCGAGAAACTTGGTACATGATAGACAGCAGTTTTATTACAACTCTGCCAGATACTTGGGGAATTAACCAAAAGTTCATTTTACTTTCTGTAAATAATTGGGATAGGCAGTATCAACAGGTTAATTTGGGTGGATTGACTTGTGACAGTATGGATTTTTATAATACAGAAGCCCACGTAAATCAGGTATTTCTTCCAATAACTGAATCACCTCAGAAGGACCCACTTTATATAGGTTTTTTCCACACCGGTGCCTATCAAGAGTCATTGGGTGGATATGGTGGTACACAACATTGTCTTATTCCCGCACCTAAACATGTGCTTATTGACAGAGATGAGGATGGAGAAATTACAACCAGACTGTTTGCCAAAGAGCAGAGTTATAAAAGTATGCTTAAAATACTCGGGTATTAAATCAGCACATTTTGAGATTAAATATTCAATATTTTTCTGCGTTTATTTTCTTACTTTTTTTATCAGCATGTAATCAATCTGTTGAAAAAAAGAAAATCAGTCAAGGATATGTTTTGTATGATGTAGAGGTGGTAGATAAAAATCACTGGATGGTGAATTTTGCACCAAAACAATTGAAATTATATTTTGCAAAAGGAAAGTTTGCGGCTGAAATGTCTGCTATTGGCGGAATATTTCGTTATGTATTGATCTTAGATTCTATTTCAGAAACTCAGATACAGTTAACAAAGGTGTTTCAAGATAAAATGTACACCATTCAAACTAGAGAAGAAATAACTAAAGCTTTAGCTAACAGGTATATGGTTAAAAGTTTGGGTACTAAAGAGGATAACCTTGGTTATTTATGTACCGGCAATTTGGTTACAGAAAAAATATCAGGAGATACCTCAACGATTTGGTTGACTGAGGAAATGGGAGTTCAATTTCCCGTTTTCGTAATGCCAAAAAATGATTTAAAAGGTTTTCCACTGGAATATACAGTTGAAAATTTTGGGTTAAAACTCAGATTAAAGGCAATAAAAGTAGTTGAAATTAACGTCAATGAGTCAATATTTCAGATTCCAAAGGGCTTTAATAAAGTAAGTAATGATTCATTGGTAAATTATTTTAAAAATATTAAATATGATGTAAACTAATAGATGGCACGGAAATTGGTTTAAATTTGCAAAACAATCAACAAATAATATTCTATTTCAGATATAATAAATAATTATTAAAAAACAATCAAAATCTCAAAAATGAAAAAATCAGCTTTAAAATCTTTTGGTTTGGTGTTGCTTTCTTTGGTCTTTTTTTCACAATTAACAGCCCAAATAAAAGAAGGAACAATTACCTATACAATGACAATTGACGGATTGCCTCCTGATCAGGCGGCGATGATGGAAGGTATGGAAATGAAAACCATTTTTAAAAATGGTAAATCCCGTTCTGAAATGAATTCAGCATTTATGAATTCAATTACAGTAACAGACGAAAAAGGTGATTTCGTAGTTTTAATGGATGGAATGGGGCAAAAAAGCTATATGAAAGGAAATGCAAATGATGCTAAAAAGAAAAAGAAATCTGAAGAAAAGGATCCTAAAATAACATACACTGAGGAGAAAAAAACCATAGCGGGTTATGAATGTAAAAAAGCAATTGTTGAAGACGAATCATCAAAAGGTGAGAAAACAAAAAGCACATTATGGTATACGGAAAAAATAGCTCCAATTAAAAGTGGTGGAAGAAGAAACATGCAGTTCAAAGGTTTGAACGGAGTACCACTTGAATTTGAAATGCCACAAGGTCCAATGAACATTAAAATTTCTGCAACTAAAATCTCTGATTCCCCTGTTGCAGACGATTTATTTAAAGTGTCTACAGAAGGATATACGGAAATGGATCCATCTTCAATCCCTGGACAACAATAATTTCTTAATTGTCTTTTTTTCAGATTTTTTTATTGGTTCTGAACTATTGTCCTGAAAGTCAAATTGATTCTTGATTCAGTTATTCTTTTGCTAACAGGTAGTTGATGTAACCAGAATTCCTGAGTTTTTCCGCTCATTAACAATAAACTACCATGTCCTAATTCAACTTCGATTTTTTCTTTTGTGTGTTTATGCATAAAACGAAACTTTCTATCGGCTCCTAAACTGATTGATGCTATTGTACCCATTTTCTTCAACTCAGTTTCATTATCACTGTGCCAGCCCATCCCTTCACTTCCATTGTGATATAAATTCAAAAGGCAAGAGTTAAAGCTTTCACCCGTCTCTTTTTCAATTATGTTTTTTAAATTTTTTAAATCTGTGGTCCACGGAAGTGCCTCTTTAATTGTATGTGAGTAGGAGTAATGGAAGGGATAATCACCATACCAAGCCACCATACGTTTTGTAATTATTTTTTTACCGAAAATTATTAATTCATCTTTTTTCCAGTCTATTTTTTTTAGAAATGAATTAAAGTACTCTTCAGAAGTATTTTCTTTTAAAAAGGAAGAATAATAATAAACAACCCCATCTTTCGGAAGTAAATTTGTTTGGAGGGCGCCATTCAATTCTAATAACTCCAAATAGATAATTTTTTAGAATAATGGTTTGAATTTCTAATTAGGAATTTATTTGCATATTTTTTCAATACTTTTTGCATCCTGCACAAAGCCTAATTGTTTTGCTTTATTATAATCTTCACATGCTCCGGTTCTATCTTTCTTTTTAAGTTTTAATGTGCCTCTGTTGTAATATGCTTGTGCAAAATTGGGGTTTAATTTAATTGCCTTGTTGTAATCGGCCAATGATCCATTTAGGTCTCCCATTTTACTTTTGGAGAAACCCCTCATGAAATATGAATTACTGAAATTAGGGTTTAATTTTATTGCCGCACTGTAATCCAATATGGCTTCTTTGTGTTTTCCCATTTTGCTATAAAGTGCCCCTCTCATATGATAGGTTATATCATATTTCGGATTTAATTCAATTGACTTGTTGTAATCTTCCATTGCACCTTTAAAATCACCAATATCAACTTTTTCATTGCCTCTAAGATGTAACGGCTCGTGTCTATTCGGGCTAATCTCTGAAGCGGTTGAAAAATCGCTGATTGCTTCCTTTTTCTTTTGCAGTTGGCTATTTGCCATACCTCGATACAAAAAAGCATCACCAAATTTAGGTTCAATTTCAATAGCTTTAGTAAGGTCAATAGCAGCATTGTTATTATCGTTGAATTGAAGTTCAATTACAGCTTTTTCAAAATAAAGCTTACTGTTTTTTGGTTCAAGTGCTAACCCTTCATCTATTGCATTTAATGAGCCTTCCTTGTCTCCTTTTTCCATTCTTTCGTTCGCTATCTTTATAAAATCTGACGCACTCTTTTTGGAAATCGTATTTTCTTCAATTTTCTTTGGTTTACTTCCGCAAGAAAAAAGAAAAAAAGAAAGAAGGATAATCATTTTTGAAATTGTAAAAGAGTATTGTTTCATTTATAATAATTTTATTGTAATTATTTAAAGTTTATTATTCTGTTCAAATGTATAAAAATAACATCGGTTTAAAAAGCACTCGAATTAGTAAGTTTGATAACGAGCTCCAAAACAATAAAGCCATTTAGTTTATAAGTTTTTGAAATACAGGCGTTTTGATATTGACCATGCATTTTATTTTTTTACTATATTTGTAGAAAATTGTACCTATGAAAAAAATATTTTTACTAGCTATCCTTATTGTAACTTCTCTTATAACAAATGCACAAGTTTCAAAGAGTGAGGTTGAAAGTATCGTTAAATCTGTAAATTTACAGGAACTAAAAGATATTTATCTTATTCGTACGCGTCAGCATGATGGTGCTGTTGAAGGTTGGTTTGAGAGGTTTGAGAAGTTAGACCCTAAAACTGCGAAAATTTCAATTAATGATCATTCTTTGTTAATAGAAGGAAGCAGTTATGCCGCATTCTTACCTTTTGATAAAATTAAATTGATTTTTCACAAGAAGCAAAGTCATTTGATTTTTGAATTACAAGATTAAAATTAACCCCTAATCACGGGGTTTTTTATGTTGGTTTACAGACGTTACTTTTTTTTAATTCTAATTTCGTTCTGTTATTTATTTTGTTTTTCACAGTTAACTGAAATAAATGATGAACTTCCCAGAATAGTTGGACAAAAGGGAGAGTGGGATTATTTCTTAGACAATCATTTAATTTTCCCTGAAAAACTATTGAATCAAAAAAAAGATTTTTTGGTAAAGGTATACGTTACTATTTCAGATAAAGGTTTACTCTATTCATATAATTTTCCTGATTTTGTTGATACTGAACTTCAGGCGGAGTCAATTCGACTAATTAAACTGCTAAAATGGGAACCGGCAAAAAAAAATGGTTTAAGCGTCCTTGCAAAGAAGGAGTTGTTAATCGATTTTAATGTAGAAAGATACAAAAAAGCAGTAAAAAAGAGAGGGTTCTCAAGAACCAAGACAGATAAAAAAAATCCCATAGATACCGGTTTTGCAATAATTTCAAATCCAGATTACTTACCGGAATACTTTAATGGTGAAAATGCATTAAATGAGTTTATCTCCGATAATCTCGAATTTCCCGATGAAGCTAAACGTCATAATATTCAGGGAATTGTGATATTGTCTTTTGTAGTTGAAACAAACGGTAAGGTATCAAATCTCAAAATTGAAAAAACTCCTGGTTTTGGCTACGATGAAGTTGCATCCGATCTAATCAGGCAAACTCGTTGGAAACCTGCAATTCATAAAGGTAAGTTTGTGCGTTCAGAATTTCAGTATTCGATAAATTTTTCTTTAAACGATAATTTTCGTTCCAATGAAATGAGCGAACAGAAATAAAATTTACCATGACATTAAAAGATGAAATAGAAAATGTTTGGAACAACCGAGAGTTACTAAAGAACATTGAGATCAAAAATAAAATTCGTTCAGTTATTGAGGATCTTGACAAGGGACATTTAAGGGTTGCAGAAAAAAATGTATCCGGTAACTGGACAGTTAACGAATGGATAAAAAAAGCTGTTATTCTTTATTTCCCTATACAGGAGATGGAAACAATTGAGATTGGTCCATTTGAGTTTAGAGATAAAATGAAGTTGAAAAAAGATTACTTAAAACTTGGTGTAAGAGTTGTTCCCCCTGCAGTTTCGCGATATGGTTGTTATCTTGCTCCTGGGGTAATACTTATGCCTTCTTATGTAAACATAGGTGCATTCGTTGATGAGGGAACAATGGTAGATACGTGGGCGACTGTTGGAAGTTGTGCTCAGATCGGTAAAAATGTGCATTTAAGTGGCGGAGTTGGTATAGGAGGTGTTCTGGAGCCTGTTCAGGCTGCTCCGGTTATAATTGAGGATAATTGTTTTATTGGGTCAAGGTGCATTGTTGTAGAAGGTGTAAGAGTTGGCAGAGAAGCAGTTTTAGGTGCTAATGTTGTTCTTACTCAAAGCACAAAAATCATTGATGTTACAGGTTCTACACCTGTTGAATTTAAAGCTTATGTGCCGGATCGTTCTGTTGTAATACCTGGTTCTTACGTAAAAAAATTCAACGCTGGTGAATTTTCTGTACCTTGTGCGTTGATAATTGGAAAGCGAAAAGAAAGCACTGATCTTAAAACATCATTAAACGACGCTCTTCGTGAATACAATGTTGCCATATAAATCTAATCATTAATAAAATGAAAAAACTTCTTTTATTTTTTTTAATTCTCTCTACCGGGTTGAAATCTCAAACTAATGCAGAAGAAAAATTAATGGATAAATTATGTACCGAAGCATGCGATGCCATTAACAGAGGAGATTTTAAAAACGGGGAGGACAAAGATGCACTAACCACTAAACTTGGATTTGCCCTTCTTGAGGTATATAATAAAAATACAAAAGAGATTAAAAAGGTTTATGGTTTGGACGTAACTCAACCCGATGATGCAAGGAAAATGGGTGAGAAGCTTGGCGCTGTTCTCGTTTTTAAATGCGCCAAGTTTAAGGATATTGTTATTAAAATGACACAGGACGAGGATTTGAGTAGGACAGATGTTTCTAATTCTGATAGTGATGTTCATGAAGTAAATGCTTCAATTGAAAGTTTTGAATGCAACGAGCTATGTAGTTTCGTCATTAAAACAAATGATGGAGAAACACTAAAAATTTATAGAATGGAAAAATTTCCCGGCTCGGAATATTTGGATAATTACTTTAAAATCAAGAATACAAATAAGGCATTGATATCGTACAAAATGATGAGTATTTTCTTAGCCTCAGCAAAAAAGCATCAAACTATAAAAGTGTTTACTGAAATTAAATACTGATAGTGTAATTTTGATCAGCTGATTTACATGAATCTTAAATTAAAAATACCAAAAAAATGCCCTGTTAAATGGGAAAATTTAGATTTTACTGATTGCGATAAAAAAAGGTATTGCACCATATGCAAAAAAAATGTTT
>JBKCIQ010000195.1:0-8359 GCA_046302135.1 Bacteroidota bacterium
CCTTTTAGATCAACTTGATTGAAAAAATTTATGGCTACCTTTTCAACCTCGATAGTAGTTTTCAGTTCTTCTGAAAGCCAGCTAGAAGTTTTTTTGGCCGCCCATGTCTGGAATTGATGAGATTGAATCAGGAAAATTAAAATTACAGGAGATATAATCAGAAATATTAAAAGTATTAATAGAGATCTTTTGAGTAAGCTCTTTTTCTTTCCCTTTTTTTCTAAAGAAAGGGTTGTTAAGTTTTCAGTATTATTTTTGGGTTGTTCAGCGCTCACTAAATCGTATTATCCAATTTTAAAAGGATATCTGAAAAAAATTAACTTTACCTACAAATATAATGAATATTAAAGAGGAAAACTTAATAACGTTGGGCATAGAATCAAGTTGTGATGATACCTCTATTGCTCTTTTAAAAGGTAACAAATTATTGGCCAATTTAACCGCCAATCAGAAAGTACATGAGGAATACGGAGGTGTTGTGCCTGAATTAGCCAGCAGATCTCACCTCAAAAATATTGTTCCATTAATGGACATTACCTTGAAAAAGGCAGGTGTTAATTTTAGTGAAATAGATGCTGTGGCTTTCACTAATGGCCCGGGTTTGCTTGGTTCATTATTAGTAGGTGCGTCCTATGCTAAATCAATTTCAATGGCAATGGGAAAACCGCTTATTGAAGTTAACCATATGCGCGGACACATTCTTTCACACTTCATTCAAATTAATGATAAGGAGTATAATCCTCCTGATTTTCCATTTTTATGTCTAACCGTTTCAGGTGGGCATACTCAAATTGTCCGTGTTGATGATGCTTATTCGTTTGTTATTCTTGGAGGAACAATAGATGATGCAGCCGGTGAGGCTTTTGACAAGGGCGCTAAAATTTTAGGTTTATCCTATCCGGGCGGACCTGAGATTGATAAACTTTCTAAATTGGGTGATCCACATTCATTTAAATTTTCCCAACCTAAGACCGAAGCGTTGAATTTTAGTTTCAGCGGGTTAAAGACTTCATTACTTTATTTTGTTAGAGATAAAATTGCTGTTGATTCAAATTTTGTGGATGATAATTTAAATGATATATGTGCAAGTTATCAAAACGCAATTATTGAGATTTTAATAAAGAAAATTGAAATTGCAGCTGACTCAACGGGTATTAATAAAATTGCTCTAGCCGGTGGCGTGAGTGCAAATTCAACACTCAGGAATAACTTATTAAAAAAAGGTAAGGACAGAGGCTGGCAAATTTTTCTTCCGGAATTTCAGTTTTGTACAGATAATGCCGCAATGATTGCAATTGCCGGATACTTCAAGTTTTTAAGAAAAGAATTTACTGATTTGCGTACTGTTCCGTTTGCTAAAATGGGTATTTAATTAGTTATCTATTGGCATATTATTTTATTTTTTCAATAAAAAACGTTTATGCCAAAAAATGAAACAAACGGAAGTATACCGATTAAAAAAAAGCTTAATGGTAGTATTTCGAAATCCAATGGAACAGAATCAAAGCTCGATCAAGTTCTAATACACGAACTTAATCATATTTTCGAGGGTGAAAATTCATTGATCTCTTTTTTTCCTGAAATGATTAAAAAAGTTTCTGATGAAGATATGGAAGAAACTATGAATGAGCTTTTACAGCAAAATAAAAAGCAGTTCGAAAGATTAGACAAGATTCTTTCAAGATATTCATTTAAATATTTGAAGACTGAAAAATGTGAGGTTATGGAATCACATATTGGAGAGTGTAAGTCGGTAATGAGTAAATTTCATCAGGGACCAGCTTTAGATGCATCACTGATAATTCAGTTGCAGAAAATTTTACACCATAAAATTGCCAGTTATGGCTCTATTTGTGAAATTTCAGATGTTCTCAACTTAAGTAGGATTGCAGACGTGCTTGACAGAACATTGCTCGAATGTGAAAATGCAGATGTTAACTTAACTCAATTGGCCGAAGAAATTAATTCTGACGCTTACGAAGAAATATTGACTCATATGCCAAATTAACTCAAAACGGGAATACAGTTTCAAAATGAAAATCGCAAATTATTTTATTGAATTGTAAAGCAGCAAGTTCAGTATTGGCAGATAAATTGTTTCAACTAAAGGAAAAGTTTTATGTCATTATTAAAAGTACTTGCTGGTTTTTCGTTTGTTTTAGGTGCGTCATTTTTATTTTATGCGATAGGGAAATTAGATACAGAAAATAGATATCATCATAAAATTGATTCTATCAAAGCTGATTCATTGAAAAAAAATGTAGTTAATTCAATTAATGAGGTTAAAATTTCTAGAGAAACCAACAATAAAGTTAGAGTTTACAGTATAAAGTAAGTTTCAATAGAAATTTAAAAAAATACAAATTATATTTTGAACTGGTTTATAAAAAAACACCCATGATGAAAGTATCATGGGTGTTTAGAAATTATTAAACCTATTCTACGCTTTAGATGCGGCTATTTTTTTCTTGATCCATTCAGTAGTAACGGAGCCCGGTCTTTCAATTGGAGAACCTGTAGCGCGATCCCAAATTAGAGATGCCATTACACCTAATGCTCTGGAAACTCCGAATAGTACCGTATAGAAGTCGTACTCATGCATTCCATAATGAACTAAAAGAGCACCTGAATGCGCATCAACGTTTGGCCATGGATTTTTAATCTTTCCTGTTGCCTCAAGAATCGGAGGTGCAACTTCATAAATCATCTGAACTATTTCACAGATATCGTCATGCCCAATGTAAGTTTTGTAAAAATCTTGCTGTGCTGAAAATCTCGGGTCGGTTTTTCTTAAAACAGCATGTCCATATCCTGGAACAACTTTACCTTCTGCAAGAGTTTTCTTTATGTATTCTGAAATTTGTTCTTTTGTAGGAAGTCCTCCACCTAAAGTTTCTTTTAATTCCATTATCCAATGTAAAACCTCCTGATTTGCTAATCCATGCAGTGGTCCTGCAAGGCCAGACATGCCGGCAGCAAAAGCAAGGTATGGATCACTTAGCGCCGACCCAACAAGATGCGTAGCATGTGCAGATACGTTTCCTCCTTCATGATCCACGTGAATGGTTAAATACAGCCTCATCAAGCGTTTCATGTCAAAAATATCATATCCAAGCATGTGTGCAAAGTTTGCTGCCCAATCCAACTTATGATCCGGTTCAATGTGTACACCACCTTTATATTTTCTTCTGTAGATGTATGCTGCAACTCGAGGCAAGCGAGCAATCATATTCATTGCATCTTCATAAACATACTCCCAGTAATCTTTTTTGTTTATTCCTTTGGCATAGGCCTTTGCAAAAACAGATTCCGTTTGCAACGCAAGGACACCGGTGATAAACTGCGTCATTGGGTGAGTATCTGCCGGCAATTTTTCTAGTACATCAAAAACATGTTTGGGTACATTGCTGCGCTTCATCCACTCATTCGTGATAAAGGTAACGTCTTCCTGAGTTGGTAATTCTCCAACTAACATCAAATAAAAAATTCCCTCTGGAAGCGGTTCTGTTCCACCAGGTGCCTTTGGTAATTGTTTCCTCAATTCGGGAATTGAGTATCCGCGAAAACGAATGCCTTCTTCTGGATCGAGCTTGGAGGTTTCTGTTACCATACCAACCATACCTTTCATTCCCTGATAAACTTGTGCTACGGTAATTTCACCAAGTTTAAAATCACCATTATTTTTTATAATGTCCTTAATGTCTGCTGAAAGCACAGTGGCTTTTTCACGAAATTTTTCTTTGAGCTTATCCATGATTTTTTTATGTCTTTATTATTGTGATTTGGTAAAGTTAACTGATGTACTTCAATTGACAAATTCTAATTGGTAAAACATTTTATCTTCCTTTTAAGAATTTAAAACTGTCTGAAGGATAATATGCACTTTCACCAAGTTGTTCTTCAATTCTTAGTAATTGGTTGTACTTAGCAATCCGGTCGCTTCTGCTGGCACTTCCTGTTTTTATTTGTCCGCATGAAAGTGCAACTGAAAGATCAGCAATTGTGGTATCTTCCGTTTCGCCGCTTCTGTGACTCATTACGGATGTATATCCGTTTTTATGTGCAAGCTGTACTGCGTTTATTGTTTCAGTGAGGGTTCCAATTTGATTTACTTTTACCAAAATTGAGTTCGCTACTCCTTTATCAATTCCGCTTTGCAATCTGTTTACATTGGTTACAAAAAGATCATCTCCTACCAACTGAATATTTTTACCTACTTTTTCTGTTAACATTTTCCATCCATCCCAGTCGTCTTCGGCACAACCATCCTCAATTGAAATGATTGGATATTTTTTACACCAATCAGCCCAGTAATCTGTCATTTCATCAGGACTTAATTGAGCTCCGGTAGATTTCTTTAAAACATATTTTTTTGCTTTAGCATCATAAAACTCTGAAGACGCCGCATCAAGAGCTATAAAAACGTCCTTCCCCGGTTGGTAATTTGCAGATTCTATCGCCTGTAAAACATATTTTAAAGCATCTTCGTTAGACTTAATATTGGGAGCAAATCCACCTTCATCACCAACATTGGTGGATAGCCCCTGTTTTTTTAATACATTTTTTAAATGATGAAATATTTCAGTTCCCATTCTTAATGCTTCAGAGAATGAAGCAGCACCAACAGGCATGATCATAAATTCCTGAAAGTCTATTCCGTTATCAGCATGTGCGCCACCGTTTAGAATATTCATCATAGGAATGGGTAGCGTATTAGAGTTTACTCCGCCAATATACTTATAGAGTGGTAATCCGGAACTTTCAGCTGCTGCTTTTGCAATCGCAAGTGAAACACCTAAAATCGCATTTGCACCTAGATTTGCCTTGTTTGGAGAACCGTCTAATTCAATCATTTTTTTATCGATTCCTGCCTGATCGAATGCAAACCAACCTTTAAGGTTTTCGTTAAGAACAGTATTCACGCTGTTTACAGCATTAAAAACACTTTTCCCAAGGTATTGAGATTTGTTGTTGTCTCTCAGTTCAACCGCTTCATGTGTTCCAGTTGATGCTCCGGAAGGTACCGCGGCTCGGCCTATATGACCTGAATCTGTAATCACATCTACCTCTACTGTAGGATTACCTCTTGAATCAAGTATTTGTCTAGCTGTTATTGATAATATATATGACATTAAAAAATATTTTTATTGACAACAAAATTAATTTAACGTGTCAAATTTTAATAAAATAGTTATTGAGTATTTATCCAAAAAAAAACCCCGAAAATTATTTCGGGGTTTGAATAATAATGCTGAATTAATTATTCAATTACTAAACGCTTGGTAGTTTTGTAACCATTTACATCAAAGCTGTAAATGTAAATACCTTTTGATAATTGGTTAGCGCTTAATTCCATGCTGTGCTCACCGGCATTCAAATTGTTGAAAGTTTTTTCCATAACAACACGGCCTGACATGTCGGTCAATTCAAACTTTACATCAGTTGCTTTAGTTAAATTGTAACGAATTGTTGTTGTGTTGTTGAAAGGATTAGGCATGTTCTGATAAACTTTGAAGTCATTACGTGTGTTTTCATTCCATCCGATAGTTGCATCATCAAAAGAAACTTTTGCCCATACTTCCCAGTCCTGAGTTTCAATATATCCACCACTTTGATAAGTAATGTTTCTGTTTGCAGTGATACCGTTGATGTATGGAGGGTATCTCATATATGAAGTAGCGTAAGCTGATTGAGTGGTTGTTCCTCCGCTTCCGTCATCTATACTTGACCCAACAACGCTGGCAGTGTCAGAATCCGGGCCTTTGTAGATGAAATTCAAACCAACTTTATCTACACTGCAATTTACTGTGTATCCTGGAGCAAATGGTAAAACAAAAGAAGCACCTTGTCCAACCCAGTTTCCACCAGGTGAAAGAGTAGTGTTAGCTGAATCACGAACAGAGAATAAAACGGTTGACGATGTTGTTGGAGCACCTGCAGTATTTAGTTTAACAATGTCTACACCAACAGTATTGTAATTTCCTGAGTTATTTTCATGTGTCATTAAAACGAAAACTGAATCAATAGACATAGTGGCAGGGAAAACATTAGAGCCCATGTAATCCACATCTAGTACATTGTCAGCATAATCATCAAATACTCCAAATTGATTAAGTGCTACACAAATATAGTTAAAGCTTGTGTCTGCTGCAGTATATAGAGAATTGAATCTCCATACATATGATAAATCATTTTGTGAATTCCATGAATAATCAATATATCCTGAACGCATCATGGCTGAACTTTTTTGTGATTGAGCAATCACGCTTCCCTTCATGTGCGATTGCTTAACCGCGCGTATCTCATTGTTAAGGTTGTTCCCAAAAGTATACTTCTTCTGGATTTGTTGCGCCGACATAGAACCTGTTAGAATTCCTGCCACAACAAGTGAGTAAAGTTTTTTCATAGTTTTAATTATAATTGTTTGGTAAATTTAAAATAATTGAAAGAAAAAAACAAACTTTAATCGTTCAATTTTAATACAGCCATAAAAGCTGATTGAGGAATTTCCACGCTACCAACCTGTCTCATACGCTTTTTACCCTCTTTCTGTTTCTCAAGAAGTTTACGCTTTCTGGAAATATCACCGCCATAACATTTTGCAGTTACGTCTTTACGAAGTGCCCGAATCGTTTCTCTGGCAATAATTTTTGCACCTATTGCGGCTTGAATAGGAATCTCAAATTGCTGCCTTGGTATTAACTCTTTAAGTTTTTCACAGATCTTCTTTCCGAAATCGTAACTATTATTTCTGTGAATCAATGCTGACAAGGCATCCACTTGCTCTGCATTTAATAATATATCCAATTTCACCAAATCAGATGGCTTCATTCCGCAAGGTGAATAATCAAACGAAGCATATCCTCTTGAAATAGATTTCAATCTATCGTAAAAATCAAAAACTATTTCACCCAAAGGCATTTCAAAAATTAACTCAACACGATCTGTTGTTAGATAATTTTGATTTTTGAGCTCGCCCCTTTTCTCTATGCACAAACTCATAACCGGACCAATATATTCAGATTTTGTGATGATGCTTGCTTTTATATAAGGTTCTTCTATGAAATCAATTCTTGCAGGGTCGGGTAGGTCTGATGGATTATTTACAGTTATTATTTCTCCGTTTGTATTGTGGCAGATGTAAGATACGTTGGGAACAGTTGTGATAACAGTCATGTTGAATTCTCTCTCCAGTCTTTCCTGAATGATTTCCATGTGCAACATTCCTAAAAATCCACAGCGGAATCCAAATCCTAAAGCGGCAGATGACTCGGGTTCCCAAGTTAAAGATGCATCATTGAGTTGTAGCTTTTCCATGGAATACCTTAACTCTTCAAAATCTTCAGTATCTACAGGATAAATTCCGGCAAAAACCATCGGTTTTACATCTTCAAATCCTTTGATGGCTTCCGGTGTAGGCCTATCAACATGAGTAATTGTATCTCCAACCTTTACTTCTTTTGCAACCTTGATTCCTGAAATTATATAACCTACATCACCGGTTTTAACCTCGGTTTTCGGGCTTAGGCTTAATTTTAAAACCCCAACTTCATCGGCAAGATATTCGCTTTCCGTATTTACGAATTTTACTTTATCTCCTTTTTTTATGGAACCATTGATGATTTTATAATATGCAATAATTCCCCTGAATGAATTAAAAACTGAATCAAAAATTAAGGCTTGTAAAGGCGCTTCGGGATCACCTTTAGGTGAAGGAATGCGCTCTACTATAGCAGCTAAGATATTATCTACCCCCAATCCTGTTTTACCTGATGCTGGTATAATTTCTTCACGTTTGCAACCAATTAAGTCTACAATCTGATCACTTACCAATTCCGGTTCGGCACTGGGTAAATCAATTTTGTTTAATACAGGAATAATTTCTAAATCATTCTCTAGTGCAAGATAAAGATTTGAAATGGTTTGTGCCTGAATTCCCTGTGCTGCATCAACAATTAATAAAGCACCTTCGCATGCAGCAATAGAACGCGAAACCTCGTAAGAAAAATCTACATGCCCGGGAGTGTCAATCAGATTAAAAACGTACTTTTCACCTTTATAAACGTATTCCATCTGAATTGCATGGCTCTTTATGGTAATCCCTCTCTCTTTCTCAAGATCCATATCATCTAGCACTTGAGCTTGCATCTCTCTCTTAGAAATTGTATTTGTATATTCCAATAAGCGGTCTGCCAGGGTGCTTTTTCCGTGGTCAATGTGAGCAATTATGCAAAAATTACGTATGTTTTTCATTTCTATCGGGCCACAAAAATAAACATTTTGAATCTTTATTTTACGCAATGCTTAGTATAAATTTGTTTTCTTGTGATGTTTATGAGTATTGTCATCAATTAATTAC